>NZ_BORE01000008.1:0-288611 GCF_018333015.1 Bacillus sp. J14TS2
AGGACTACCATACCCTAATTATAAGGTTTTTTTATGGACTTTTATAGTGATAATTGCCATTATTCATAATTTTGGCATAGTTATTTCCTCTTGACTTTTGGCTGGAAATTTAATGCAACGCTAGTGACCCGTAAGACATCATCCCCTCTGTTCACTCCTATAATAACTATTCTCGCTTTCCCAGCATTTCCCTGCTTAAATTCCAGCAAAAATCAGGAAACTTGCTAGCTCCTTTTTGACGACTTTTTATCGTATAAAACGAATTAAAAATAAAATTGAGAATCTAATTTACTCTCCTCCTTAGATGTCTTATAATGAAGGTGCATAAGAAAGTTTTGGGTAAATGGCTATATGACGATGTGAATGTTTGAACAAGTCTTGTCCATCCTTACATTATCCAACTTTTTGGTGAAACGTTTAGATTAGGTAGGTGCCAACAGCTTAAAGCTTTTAAATCCAGCGTATAGCCGTTTTTCCAATACAAGCCTAACAGCTTTTTCCTTTCATTTGTTAGAAGTATTTTAGATCCTCCATTTAAAAATATGAAAAAAGGGGCGTTCATTCTCATGAAGAAAAGTTTAAGTGTACTAGTTGTACTTTTATTAATGTTGGTACCGCTATTAAGTGCATGTAATTCAGGAACACAGGATGATGATTCAGGTAACGATTCAGGTGAAAAATCAAGTACAGAAAAACATAAAATCGGCATTCTAGCACCTGCTGTCACGCATGGCTGGGTATCAGATGTAGCCCACCAGGCAGAGGCACGTGCGAAGGAATTATCTGATGAGATTGATTACCAAATCCAAACAAGTTCTAATGCAGAAGAAATGACTTCTCAATTAGATGATTTAATGACATGGGGTGCGGAAGCCATTGTGGCGTTCCCTCAATGGGAAGGTATGGAAATCCCCATCCAAACCGCTCTTGATGCTGGTATTAAAGTAGTAAACTTTGATATTGAAATTGACGCTGATGGGGTTTACCGTGTATCTGGCGATAATGAAGGTATGGGAATTGAAAGTGCAAAATATATTATTGATAAAATTGGGACAGAAGGTAATGTCGTTGTCCTAGAGGTGCCATCCTCTGGTTCTGTTTCCAAGTTAAGAAAACAAGGTTTCATGGACACGATGGAGGAAATGGCTCCTGACATGGAAATTAGCACATATGCGACTCAATTTACACGAGAAGATGGTTTGAAGGATTTTGCTGATATTTTAACAAGTAATAAACATATTGATGCTGTCTTTTCTATGGATGACGAAACATCCGTGGGTGTTCTACAAGCAATTAGTGAAGCTGGCAGAGATGATATTAAAGTAGTGACTGGCGGAGGCGGTATGCAGGAGTACTTCAACATGATGCCAGAAAACGAAGATATTTGGATTCAATCAACACTTTATAGCCCAGCTATGGTGAAGGACGCTGTCGATGTCTCGCTTAAATTATTAAATGGTGAAGATGCGGACGAAGTCACGATCATCCCTACAACCGTTGTGGACCGGGATAATTACGAAGAATTCATTGACGAAGACTCTTCCTACTAAGAAGAAGGGCTAAGTTCGCGACATCCGGCCGCTTCGTATACACTAGTACATCCTGTACGTCACAACACCTTTCTGACCAATATCCTGTTGGCCTTCGACAAGTAAATGTTCTGGGACAAAGCAAGGCTTTCTCTGTCTTTCTTTGTTCCAGGTTATGGAAGTGATCGTATGAAAATTGAAATGAATAATATAAGAAAATCATTTGGAAAAAACGATGTGCTCAAGGATGTTTCCCTTAGTGTTCAAGGTGGAGACATCTGCGCTTTGCTTGGCGAAAATGGTGCGGGAAAGTCAACCCTGATGAACATTCTTGGAGGCGTTCACCAAATGGATGCAGGTTCAATTCTAATCGATGGAAAGCCTGTAAAATTTGCTGCACCGGCCCAATCGCAGGCGGCGGGCATTGCTTTTATACACCAGGAATTAAATTTAATCAATGACTTGCCCATCTATGAAAACATGTTTCTTGGTAGAGAATTAAAAACTAAAACAGGTAGCTTAGACTTAAAACGCATGTATCATGAAACCAATGAAATATTTAAAAAGATGAATATTGATTTAGATCCCGAAAAAATGGTTCGTGACTTGGATTCCTCCTATAAACAAATAGTAGAAATTTGCCGGGCGATAATGACAAACGCATCCATTATAATAATGGATGAGCCTACCACGTCTCTAACAGACCAAGAAATAGAGCGTGTGTTCACAATGATGAAAACATTAACAGAGCATAATGTCGGCATTATTTTTATTTCCCATAAATTAAATGAAGTTATGCAATTTTGTAGCCGCTATCTCGTCCTTCGCGATGGTAATCTTGTTGCAGAAGGAGCGGTGAGCGATGTCACAACCAATGATTTGGCTAGATATATGGTTGGATTTGATGTAAGAACAGAACCTTTATTAAGGGAGAAAAAAATCGGGAAAGAAATTTTGCGAGTGGGAGGTCTCACTGACCCAGCCGCTTTTAAAGATATTTACTTTTCCATTAGGACTGGCGAAATTGTCGGTTTTACGGGATTACTTGGGGATGGACGAAGCGAGCTTTTTCAAGCTGTTTTTGGAGCGAAGCATCCTTCAGCAGGCAAGATCTTTCTGAATGGAAAAGAAGTCGTCATTCATAGTCCAACACAGGCGATCAAAAAAGGCATTGCCTATCTTCCAAGAAATCGGAAGGAAAATGCCATTATTAAAGATATGGATATTTTTGAGAATGCTTCGATTGCCACTTGGCCTAAATTTTCCAAACGGGGGAAAATTGAAACGAAGAAACATCAGCTCGAGTTTGAAAAACAAAGAGAGCGATTACGTTTAAAAATGGGCAAGCAAACAGACAATATCACAAGTCTCTCCGGAGGGAATCAGCAAAAAGTTGTCCTGGCCAAATGGTTGGCAGCAGATCCACAGTTACTTATTTTGGATAACCCCACACAGGGTGTTGATGTTGGAGCTAAAGAAGATATTTATGATATTATCTTAGATCTCGCAGACAGAAATATCGCGGTTGTCGTCCTTTCTAGTGAAGCCGCAGAAATTATTCGTGTCTGTGATCGTGCTCTTGTAATGTACCACGGGGTCATTCAAGGCGAGGTAACGGGAAAAGAAATGAATGAGCATACGATTATGAATCTCGCTACAGGCGGAAATTGATCAGGCTAAAGGAGGGAGAACCCAATGACCGATAATATCCGTGTTAAAAATAATCGAAACTTTTTTACATGGTTTAAATATAAATGGCAACATGATCCTGTATTTAGTACAGCCATCGCACTTATTGTGATGATCATTATCCAAACTTTAGTATTGGGCTTTAATTATGATTCATTTGGAAGCTGGTTTCAATCGTGGTTAAATAACTGGGTGAATATCTTAAGAAATAATGCTGGAGTAGGAATTATCGCACTCGGTATGACCTTTGTCATTATGACCGGAGGGATTGACCTTGCCGTCGGCTCTACTTTAGTGGCAACAGGAGCCTTTACGATGGTTCTATTGGATACTAGTACCAAAGGAATTTTAGCCGGGCTTGGCCTAACTGGTTTTCCCGCGATCCTCATCACAATTGTACTTGTCATCCTTATGGGCTATTTACTTGGACTCTTAATTGGAACAAGCGTAACAAAAGGAAATATTCCGCCCTTTATTGCGACCTTAGGAGCAATGATGATCTTTAGAAGTGTCACACAACACTTTATGCAAGGCTACAATCCAAAGGTTCCGATTGAGTTTACCCAGTTAGCAAGCTTTAAAATTGGCAACTATATGATTATGCCGATTGTTTATTGGGCGATCATCGCCTTTATTTTATACTATATATCGAAAAAAACCGTTTTTGGTCGGCAAATTATTGCAGTAGGATCAAACGAAAGAGCGGCTAAGCTCTCTGGTATTAATGTGAATAGAGTCAAACTAAATGTATACGCATTGATGGGCGTCCTTGTTTCGATTGCAGCTGTGATCCAAGTCTCGCGGATTGGCTCAATGGACTTTTCAAATGCTGGGCGAGGAATGGAAATGGATGCAATCGCAGCTGCCGTCGTGGGCGGCACAAGCATGCTTGGAGGCAGAGGGTTTATTTTGGGAACAGTATATGGAATGCTGATTATCGCCGTTATGAACAATTTATTAAATCTATTTGGTGTTCCGCCGTTTCTTCGAGAGGCTTTCAAAGGATTCATCGTAATCGCAGCAGTGCTTCTGCAACGGAAGGAACAAGCCGCCTAACTGAATTCATTAGCTAGTTGGGGCAGAATACTGCCCCTTTTTCAACTCCACATTAATCCCTACCATCATTCCTTTATTTTCTATATAAAATTACTCACATAAATGCCACAAAGCCGTTAAAAAACATAAGATAGACAGGTGATATATATGAATATAAAAATGTATCTGAATAACGAAAAATGGCTTGCAGGAATGACGATGAAGGATGAAGCGGAGCCGGAAAATTTCAACATGGCGTTACATGCTTGTCAGGATAGAGAAGTAATCTTACAGAATCGCCGACAATTAGCCCGCTTTTTAAATTGCGAATTAGGTGACTTCGTTTGTGCAGAACAAACACATAGTGCCAATTTCCATCAAGTTGTCCACGCTGATAAAGGCCGCGGGGCTGACAAATTAGAGACTGCTGTCCCAGTGACTGATGCGCTTTACACATATGAACCCAACATTTTACTATGTAGCTTCAATGCAGACTGTGTGCCAGTATTTTTTTATCATGAACCAAGTGGTGTTGCGGGCGTTATTCACTCAGGCTGGCAAGGTACTGTCAAAGAGATCTCTTTAAAATTATTTAAGCATCTGATTCATGACAAGCAATGTGACCCAAATGATTTTCATGTCCAAATTTGTCCAGCACTCAGTCAAGAAAAATTTGAAGTGGATGAAGATGTCTACGTGCAATATAAAGCTTTAGGCTATGCGGATAAATGGATTGAATATAACGAACAAACAAGCAAATATCATATTGATAATCAGCAAACTGTGAAACAGCAATGCCTATTAGCTGGCATTCCGGAAAACCAAATCCAAATAGATCATACCTGCACGTTTCAAAGTTCTGATGGTTTTTCTCATCGCCAAGATAAGCAAAGCGGGAGACATCTTTGCTTTATTATGAAAAAGGAAAAATGAAGAGCTTTTCTAAAAATTGAAAATCCCCAAAAAACTATCTTGTAACAGATCAACGGGGCATAAATCATGCAGGTGTCACGCCATACAGGATGAACTAGCACAGACGAAGTAACAGGACATTGCATTATGAGTCTGCCGGCAGGACCACGTGTATCTAACATTATTGCTTTGCCTTAGGAAAATGCGACCTTAGCCTTGGACATCATACGCTGCGGGTCTTCAGCTGCTGTGCTATTCCCGCAGGCTTTGTCACCATTCTATTCAACAAGCTTTATATTTAAAAGTTTTTTTGATTTTGGCAAATAGTGAAGTACATACGCTCTTCCTTCTTCAATCTGCCTAAACCCCTTTCCTGAATATTTTTCTGAAAATTCTCGTCCATCAGCAAATATGTATTCATAATAGGTATGTTCTCCTGCTGAACGAATAGCAAATTTTTCAATAACTACCTCCTCTGTCACCGTATTCCCCGTTACATAGCTGGTTATATCAATAAGGTTATTTTTTAAGTTATGGGAAAGAAGCCCTCCTAAACCAATCAAAAATACTGCTAGTAATGGGCCAATCCATGCTAGACGCTTCGGATTAGCCGCTTTCCTTTTTACGATGAAGTATATACAAAAAACGATAAGAGCCAATCCTAGCAAGACAAGGAGAATACCATACATATTTACGACCAAAACATCATACACAATGAATTTTATAAATTGGCCCTTATCTTCCTGACTTGACAACCATCGTGAAATAAATAAAATGAGCGCCAACACAAGCACGACTCCAACAGCCTCGATCATCCCGTAATCAGATTGCTTTTGCCTTCTATCCATAAGCTCCCTATCCCCTTGACCATTATGAATACCAAACTAAATTTTCTTTCATCATTTTATTTTAGCAACAATTACATATTTTCAGCTGTTCCGGAAACGAATAAAAAGAGCGATCAAATGAAAAGTAGGAGTGATCACATGTCGCAACATACAAATGAACAGCAAAAGGAAAAGTCTAACGAGCCAACACCGAACACTCCCGATAAATTCGGAAATTTGACCGGAGGACAAAATAGGCAAAATGATCCTTATGATGCAATATCACTTTCACGATTTAATTCCTTAAATGCTGGGGTTCAATTAAAAGCGAATCCATACTGTCCTGCTCAGTATTATATAGGACAAACTTCTACTTTCCTAGTTACTAAAATCCTTTTTATTCCTTAAGCTTGTATTCCTATCGAACTAAATTCCGACTTTCATCATAAAAATAATCCGCTTTGAGGCGGATTATCTCGTCATCGATCAACTCTATCTTCCAAAGGTTGCTTGCATGCGTTTAATTGGATCATCCTCTATTTCCGCTGACCACTCTAATACTTGTCCGCAACGCAAAAGTTCAGTTCTTAAATCATTATATTGTACTTCTTGTACACTTACCTTGTTTTTCAAAGCAAGTACAGCTGCTACCCCAGCGGATTGCCCTACTATCATAAAAACAGGTTCCATGCGTATAGCACCATAAGCAATATGCGAGCTCGATAAACAAACAGGGACAAATAGGTTCCTACATTCGCTTAATTGTGGGCGAATCGAACGATATGAGATAGAAAAAGGAGAAGTCGGTACTTGAACATCTCCTTCATTAACACATCGTCCATCTATCACAACACGGCGACAATGATGGGAATCCATATGATAGGAAGCAAGGCCAACAGAATCATGAATAGAGGCTTGTCCTAAACAATTACGATCTGTCATCACATAATCAGAAATCATCCGTCTTGCCTCACGAATATAAAGCTGTGGAGGCCAATGCCCTGTTTCCATAAATTCATCTCTAGGAAGCCCCCACTCAGCTACTTCTGCGCGAATACTAATTGGTACTCGTTTATCATTTGCAAGAAAATAAAGGAGACCGAGATCATAGTTTACGTGTTGTTGAAAGATTTCCTCGCGATGTTCATAGCTTCCTTCTGGCCAGTCATAGTTCATGCCAATATAGTCTGTCGAGAAAGCGCCATAATTATTTAAATCAGACTTTCTGTTTGGTAGCATAGTATGGAGTTTAAACACATCCCACACACCAGAATGGATGTATCGTAATAGTAATTGATATTGCTCGGCACAGTAGTTAGCTGGTTTCGGAAAAGGAACCCGCTTTTCGGGATCGTTCGTAAGGCAAATCCGGAAATTATAAGCTTGAATACGGTGATCCCCTTGTCCTTGATAGCCTAGTAAGCTCGGGTCATCCTCCGTTATTCCTGGTAAGAGCCCGCTTTTGGCATCTCCTTCTTTTTTATAAGGATCAATCCATTTTTCAAATTTATGGTGGAGGCCGCCAAACTGAATCCCATTATAAACTTCTTTATATGTAGCATTGGATTCCCTTCCAACAAAATAGGATATATTGGCCTTAGCTAATACATCACCTTCGTAACTGCAATCCATAAAAATGTCAGCTTGATAACAAGAACCATCCTCCATGACAATTTCGGTTATTTTCCCCTTTATCGTCAACACCTTCTCTAGATGTTGACGATAATACACGGCAATATTATGCTCCTTTATCCATTTTTGAAAAACATAGTGGGCTGCTTTCGGCTCAAAAATCCATTGTTTTTCCTTTTGATAATAACGGGCGATCTCTTGATAGAATTCTTTAGCAAGACCACCAACCGCTTCTTCCGCCCCGAGATCAGTGGCTCCTAAACCACTAGCTGTCATCCCACCGACCTGCTGACTAAATTCCACAATTGCTACTGAATACCCTAAGCGGGCAATCTGCACAGCAGCTGTAATGCCTGCTGGTGTTCCTCCATATATAATGACATCTTTTTTAATGAACCTTTTCTCTGATTTTTTTGTGGTTGGTACATAATAATGTAGCTTCTCTATTCCCAATGTCTCCACCACCTCTCTTTCTTGTTTTCCAGGGAAAGCGCTCGTTTTTTGAGCACGCCTTGGCACAATGAATATCAACGATCATAAAGTGAAACTTCATTCAGTGTTTTTTTCATCCCCCACTGAATGGTAAGGATCAAAGGCTAAATTCTCAACATCCTGTCGGCAGGCTCAAAGCACGACATCCTGTCGTTTCGCCCGCACTAATACGTCCTGTACGTCGCAACGCTTTTGTGACCTGCGTCCTGCAGGCCTGAACCAACCGTGTATTTACTGGTAGTTATCCCCTCGTTTTCACCTCGAATTCTTAGAGTGGGGGGTTACTGCCAGTTAATTCGGGATAAAAAGTGACCATTAATAACGAATTAGTTTTGTTAATGTACTTGTCTTCTTATTGCGTAACTGTTCAAATTCACCTAAAACATCGTCAAAAGCCACCTCTGCCGTTATTAACGGCTGGACGTCAATTCGTCTTTCACTTACTAAACGAATATATTCAGCAATGTTTCTCCCTTCCGTCCAACGCACAAACCCATAGGGATAATCAATCGCTTGCTTCTCATAGACCTCATCATAGCGACCAGGCCCACCCGCTCGCGATATCAGAAGTTCCGCCTCTTTTCCAAACATAAGATCTCTTGGAAAGTCAGGTTCCACATCTCCTACAATTACAACCTTGCCCTTATTTCGAATCCATTTTAGGCTCTCATGGGTCAAAGGAGATCTCTTCCCACCTGTACAAACCAAAACGGCATCTGCCCCGTGCCCATTTGTACTTTCAAAGATCTTTGCCTTCATCTGCTCTACGTTAGCGAAAGCATGAATACCATTATCAGAAGCTAACATAGCCACACGCTCTTCGTATAAATCACAAGCAATTACATGATAGGCAGCAGCATTGGCAATTTTAGCAATCATTTGCCCAAGTATTCCCAACCCTGCGATTACGACAGCTTCGCCAAATTGTAGCTTAGCAATTCTGAGTGCATGAATCGCGATCGCCCCAATTCCCGCAAGTGCAGCCTCTTTCGCCTCCACGCTTTCTGGTACTCTTGTATACAATGTGCGTGGCACCAGCAAGTATTCACCATGATGAACAAATGGCGCCCCGTAACAGGCAACAAGGTCACCCTTCTCCACATCGGTGATCCCCTCCCCCCATTCCACAACTTCCCCCATGGCACTATAACCAAGCGGAACTTCACGATCCGTACTACTCTCCATCATCCCTAATTCCGTCCCTGGAGAGATGACAGAATACATTGTCTTGATCAAAATATAATTCGGTTTGAGTAAAGGAATATCCTCATGAGCTATTTCAATCTGTTGGTTTTTTGCCACTATTTTACGCAAAGTCATCATTCACACTCTCCTATTCTTATACCTCACTCAACCACTTTTTAAGATGGTCTTGCACAAACTCATCATCATGTAAATGCGGGTATGCCGCATAGACACGATCGATTTCCTTGTCCTGATTGGGACTTAATCTCTCTTTATCCAATAAACATTCATTTCCTTGCAATAATCCTTGTCTTGCTAGAACTTCATTGATCCCCGCTATACAGCCTTTAAATTGATTCTTTGCATCAAAAAAGGCGGCGTTTGCATCTGTAATTTCCTGTCCTAAAGTCAAAAATTCGCTTGGTATCTCCTCCTGATCCCTTACGGATTGAATTTGTTTGAACAACTCAACTACCCTTTTCGTCCAAACAGCCCAATGGCCAAGCAACCCTCCAACAATCTGCTTTTCTATCTTTTTTCCAGATACGTCAAAACGATACGTTGTCAATAAATCATTCACAATATTATCATCATTTCCCGTATAGATCGCGATTTCTTCATTCCTTGATGAACGGCAAACAGCGCGCACAACATCAAGCGATTGATAACGATTAAAAGGAGCGATCTTAATAGCATGAACGTTCGGTATTTCTGCAAGTGCCTTCCAAAATTCATAGGATAACACTCTTCCCCCAACAGATGGCTGTAAATAAAAGCCAAATACCGGGATGATTTTCGCAATCCTTTCTGTTCGTTCTAGAAGTTCCCCTTCCGAATATGACTTTAATCCACCCATGCTCAGCAAACCAAGATCGTACCCAATCTCTTTAATAAACTTCGCCTCTTTAATCGCCTGTTCATCCGGACCACTAATCCCCCCTACTTTTATAAAAGCTTCAGTCATTCCAGCCTTTTCGATTTCCTCTATAGCCAAAGCCATCACTTTTTCATAGAGGTTGAACTGAGGGTCACGTATTTCGAATTGAGTTGTATGAACACCAACTGCCACTCCCCCAGCACCTGAATCGATATAATAACGCGTCAGTGCACGTTGTCTTTTCTCATCAAGTTCTCGTTCATTCGTTAAAGCCAAGGGATGAGCTGGAATCACAGCTCCTTCATGTAGCTTTTCTTTTACTTGTCGATTTAACATTTAGAAAGCCCCTTTTCGTTCTTGGAAATGTGTCGGTTTATCATGAGTCTCCCCATTATTCATCAACCAAATCGAGACCATGTCAATCATTTGCTGGATCGATACCTTTGGGTAGCCAAATAATTGATGGGCTTTAGCCGCATTGTTTAATAAAGCTGTTTGTTGCTCCTCATTCTCAAATTGAGGGTGCTCACCAAAGCGCTTTCCAAATTCCTCGGCCAACCAACGAATTGAGATGGTTTCTGGTCCTGTTATATTTAAAATCTTCGGTGGTGTTTTACAATGTAATAGAGAACGAATCGCATATTCATTGGCATCTCCCTGCCAAATGACATTCACATTCCCCATCGCTAAATCAATCTTCTTTTTCGCTAATACTTGTTTCCCAATCTCTAAAACTACCCCGTAGCGCATATCGATGGCGTAATTTAATCGAAAGAAAAGCATCGGTGTCTCGTTTTTCCGAGAAAAATAAGTTAAGATTCGCTCCCGTCCTAAACAAGATTGCGCATATTCACCAATCGGTTCTTCTGACTTCTCCTCTGTACAATCATTGTTTAACACGTTCGTCAAAGGATACACATTACCGGTTGAAAAAGCGACAATTTTTGAGGAGGGAAATTTTTCAGCCAATCGGCCAGGCAAGTATGTATTCATCGCCCAGGTAAAATGTTCATTCCCAACTGTACCAAACTTATTACCTGCCATATAAATAATGTTTTCAACATTCGGTAAGGCCTGTAAAGCTTGATCATCTAATAAATCGATGGCAATAGTGTCAATTCCAAAATCCTCTAATTCTTTTTGCAAATTTCCCGATGAAAAACGCGAAACGCCAATGACTCTTTTTTTCACTGCCGCTTCATCAATAGCCCGTTTCGCTAATTTAGCCAAAGTTGGCCCCATCTTTCCTCCTACGCCTAAAATTAAAATATCGCCATTCATATGTTTAATGTCCTCTAATAGTTGTTTTGAAGGCTTTGTCATAAAGGCTTCTAATTCTGCAATTGTTCTCATTTAAACACCCCTATATTTCTTATATTACAAACATAAATACCACTTATTCGTATTGTATGAAGAGGCTTATTAAAAGACAAGTCTTATAAATGTCTTTAATTAAAAAATGCAATAAAATACTACAAGTCTAATAAAATCAGACTTTGACAGTCGCTAATGAAAAAAGTAATATGTTAACTAAAGAGACAAGTATGACCTATAAAGGAGAAGAATCGATGACAATTCAATCTAGAGCTTCTTGCCATTCAGAAATCCAGATCGGTATTATTGGTCCTCCATCTTTGATAGAACTAGCGAGTGAAACGCTAAAATCTTTCCCAAATTTCCAAGCTCAATTTCGTCACTTTAACTCCTTTAACTTTGACCCTAACGCACTCAAAGACTTAATGAGTGATGTTGATGTCATTCTTTTTATCGAGTACCATGTTTATGAGTTGGCCAAACAACAAGTTGAGTTCAGCCTCCCAGTCCATCATGTCCCTTTAATGGGAACGGGTCTTTATCGTTCTTTATTCCTTTTGAAAAGTAATCATGGATTAAAGGGATTATCTGTTGATACAGTAGAGCCGAAATATGTAGAACAGATTTTGCTCGAGCTTGGTGAACAGCCAAAAGAAATACGTATTTATAAAAAGCAAAGCCAAGGGTCAAACATCCAAAAAATCATTGAATTTCATCTTCATAATTATTATACATACGGTACTGTTGCCCTCACTGGGATTCAAGAGGTCGCTGATGGTCTGATGGAACGAGAAATTCCTTTTGAATGGGTGACACCTACACAGCAAGACCTGATTGTCTCCCTTGAGCGCGCGCTCTTGGCCACTAATACTCGAAGAAATAAAGAAGCGCAAATTGTATTTGGATTAATTAATATCGACAACTTCAAAGGAGTTGTCGAAAAATTTACGTCTGAACACGATGTCCAAATATTGAAATTAAACATTCAACAGATGCTACTTGATTATATGAAACAGCTAGATGGCCATCTTATCAACTTAGGAGGAGAAGAATATTCATTCATTACTACAAGAGGGATCTTTGAACGGGAAACAAGAGGCTATAAGTTCATCCCTCTTCTCCAAGATACTAAAAGCGAACTTGATATTACTCTCAGCATGGGCATTGGATTCGGTAGGACGGCAGCCGAAGCAGGGAACCATGCACGATTAGCCCTCCGTCAATCCAAGGAATTAGGAGGAAATATTTGTTATATTGTGCGAGAAGACCGGAGCGTTTTAGGGCCCGTTGATATCACAACCCATACCCAGTATGAGAGATATGACCTAGCTATTACAGATGCAGAGCTTTTAGATAAAGCCGAGAAGGCAGGAATGTCTGCCGCCTATATGACAAAGTTGATGGCACGTGTTGCCCGCTATCGAAAGTTTGATTACACTGCTCAAGAATTGGCTTCAACTTTAAAGATTACGGTAAGGAGTGCGCATCGCATTCTATTAAAATGGATGGATGCTGAATTAGTTGAGATTGTTGGAGAAGAAAAAGTCACACATAAAGGACGACCCCGCCGTATCTACCGACTTAGTTTTATTGATGATGAAGAACTTTTTTAAGGTTTAAGGACGAGATTGGAGGTTTATCCTCCAGCCTTTCCTTATATCAACTTGGCGACAGACTCTCGGCTGCTAGACATCTTAGCTGTCTCAATTCTTCCTAGTGTGAACCCTTATTTCAACCCAGACATTTGAATTCCTTCTGTAAAATAGCGTTGGAAAAAGAGGAAAATCAAAAAGGTTGGGACGAATGAAATCGCCGATCCGGCCATCTCAATCCCAAAGTTCCCTTCTTTCCCCAGCATAGAGGCTAATCCGAGTGTAATCGGGAACATCTTCTCCTGTGTCAAATAAATCAAAGGCTGGAATAAATCGTTCCAGTTTGAAATAAAAGAAAATGTCCCGACCGTCGCTACGACTGGTATGGATAGTGGCAATATAACTCTAAAAAAGATTTGAAAATCATTCGCTCCATCGATATAGGCTGCTTCCTCAAAATCATCTGGGATTCCTTGCAAAAATTGCCTGACAAGAAATACACCCATAATGCCCCAGAGCTCAGGAATAATTAGGGCGTTAAATGTATTGATCCAACCAAAATCAGAGAACATAATATACTTCGGAATAATAAGCAATTGCTGAGGAATCATAATCACCGCCATAAAAATCCAAAAGAGCATTTCCCTTCCAGGAAATTGCTTTTTCGCAAATACATAGCCTAATACCGCACAAAAAATCATTTGACTAAGGACTGGAATGACCGTCACAATGACGGAGTTCATAATCCAACGTAAAAAAGTGCCATCTCTAAAAATGTAAATATAGTTTTTCAAAGTAGGTTGATCTGGAATCCAAAACAAAGGATCTAGTTGTGCATACTGAGCATCTTTAAAAGATCCCAAAATCATAATGATAAATGGTAATAGAAAACAAGCTCCTAATAAAAGCAATGCTGTATACGGAATGACTTTCTTAGCCATGCTCGAATTCTCCTTTCCTAAAGCCTAATCCCATCAATAAATATTTGTTTCTTTCCCCAGGTATTTCCTCTGTATAAGGGAAATAATCAAAATGATAATAAACAAAACATATGATAATACCGATGCATAGCTTAAGTTCAAGCTGGTAAAACCTTGTTCATATAAATAGTAAACGAGTGTGGTTGTCGAATAATTAGGCCCCCCACCTGTTAACAAATAGGCTGAATCAAAAATTTGGAAAGAGCCAATGGTCGTCGTAATTAATACATAAAAATGAATAGGTTTTAATAATGGAAAAGTGATACTACGGAAAATCCGAAAGGCAGAAGCGCCATCAATGCGTGCAGCTTCATATAATTGCTTTGGAACGGATTGTAATCCAGCAAAGTAATAGATCATTGTACTCCCACTTACTTTGAAAATACTTAAACCTGCTAATACCATTAAAGCTTGATCAGAAGCTGAGAAAAAAAGCTGTGGCTTAATCCCAATGAAGCTAATTAAATAGTTGACTAATCCATCTGGAGTTCCTCTAAATAACCAGCCCCAAATACCAGCAATAATAACGAATGATGTCACAACAGGTAAAAAGAAAATCCCTTTAAAAAAGCGAGCAAATCTTACACCAGAATTAATAATAAGCGCTAAAATTAAGCCAAGTGCCATTGTGGGTAATATATAATAAATCGAAAATAAAACGGTATTCCAAATTGCTTTCCATGCTAATTTATCACTCAATAAATTCTTCCAATGTTTAAGTCCTACAAATTCTGGATCCCCAATTATTTTCCAGTCCATAAAAGTTAAATAGAAACTTAATAGAAACGGATACACTTGAAAAATTAAAAAATGAATCATAACTGGGGTAAGGAAAATATAGACAATTGCATTTCGTTTTAGTTCCCTTTTGACCCGCTGTCCCAAAGGCATTTTTTTCTTATTTAAAACATATACGGTCGAATTCGCTTCAGTATTGTCCACTGTCATCACCCTATTTCTTAAAAAGTCAGTAACAGAGAGTTTGATGAACTTTATCAAACCCTCTGTCTATGAAACACTACTTCTTATCTAATTCTAGTTGTACCGCTTCTGCAGCTGCATCGGCTGCTTCCTTCGGCGTTTTCTTTCCTTCCATCATTGTTTGAAGTTCAGATTGTATGGACGGCATGATCGTACGTCCTGCAGGATGAATGACTCCTGGCAAGGCATATTCAGTATAGGTTGCAAGTTGACTTAAATATGGTTCATCATCAAAAATTTCCTTTGCTGATTCGCGCGTCGGAATATATTGAGTCACTTTATTAAAGCGCTTTTGGTTTTCTGTATCTGTCATCACTTTAATGAATTCAGCTGCAGCTGCTGGGTTATCGGTATTCACAGGCGCAACAAACATCCCTGTCGTTCCATACGTCACTTGCCTTTCACCTTTTAATGGTGGGGCAATCACAAATTCAAACAAATCTTTACTTAACATATTTGTGATGGAAGCACCTGAACCTTGAACAGCTAAAAGTTTCCCACTATCCCATAAAGCATCATGTTCCATTGCCGTAACCGAATCTTCAGGGATCCACCCTTCTTTATACATGTGATCCAGTCGTTCCCAAGCTTTTAAACTCTTTTCATTATTAATTAATACTTGATTATCTTCATTGACGACATCCCCACCAGCTTGCCAAACATATGGATAGAGGGTTCCATTCATAGAACCGCCTCCTGCAAAGCTCATAGCATAGTAACCTTTTTCTTTTGCCTTCTTGGCCCATTGATCAAATTCATCCCATGTTTTTGGCAGATTCTCTGGATCTTCCCCAATATCCTTCACAATATCAACGTTATACAGAAATGTATAAGCCTCTTGCAAAATCGGCAAACCGTATAACTTATCTTTCCATGTCGTGGATACTATGGCTGTCTCTACAAAATCATTCATGTCTAGATCTTCTAAATATGAATCAAGCTCTAGCAGCATGCCCTCCTCTGCATATTGCGGCATTTGGTCAGGAATTGCATAGAACACATCGGGGCCATTATTAGCAACCAATGCCGTTAAAATCTTTTGATCACGGTTTGCCCATGGTATTTGTTCAAAATTCACTTTCACCTCTGTCTCTTCTTCAAAGGAAGAAATAATCTCATCCCACATCTTTCCTTCTACGTCTTGATCTCCTGTAAAGGGATGAGCCCAAACAGTAATTTCACCTGACAGCTTCCCATCTGACTTATCGCCTCCTATTGATTCTGTGCCTCCTGCACTAGATTGGCTATTGTTTCCGGAACTACAACCAACAAGGAGAGTTCCGATCAAAAAAAATACTGATAACAAGCGAAAACTTTTCATGAAATAAAATCCCTCTCTTTACATTATCTTTGGACAACTATGAGCATCTACACTAACATTGAAGGCATTTCACCTCAATAAGACTAAATTTTCAAAAATGGGTATTGGAAGCGTTGTCAATTCATACATATAAATTCAAAACTTGAATCGAGGAGACCATTCATATGTTGGAATAGCGCCAAACTCTATACCCTTAAATCTTGTATTCTGAGTGTATAACCTTTCTATATAAGAGACAAGTCTCTAAAGTGTCTTTAAATAGAGTCTATTTCTAAGTTTATAAAACCCGCCGCAAAATGATAAAGATAATGGTAATAAGACAAAAAGAATCAATGGGAATTGCAGTCTGTAGAAAGCTCTATACAATAGAAAAGAGCCAGTTCTCCTATGAGACTCTGACCCTAGTAGTCTAAAATTATTTATTTTGTTGAAATATGTTGCTATTATTCACTTTCTCCAGAAGGTACTTGAATAGACACTGATGTAGAGAGCGGAATCCCAAAATCAGGTGTACCATCCGCATTCCATCCAAACTTTTGAATACGGGTACTGCGTTTTTGGCTGCCACCTTCTGATTCAGGGATTGCATGATAGACAATCCAATCCTCTGAGCCGTCTGGTGATTGCGAAAAGCCATTATGCCCCGGAGCAAACACACTATTTTCTACTGATTTTTTGAAAACTGGGGTTTTCGATTTATCCCAAGACTGGGCGTTTAATAGATCAGACCCGGCACTAGCAGTTAACATACCCAGTGAGTAGTCATCAGACCAAGTGGCGCTTGCAGAATATACTAAGAAAAGCTTGTTGTTTCTTTTCAACATGACGGGCCCTTCATTTACAGCCAGCCCTCCTTGCACTTCCCATTCGTATTCCGGCTTTGTGATCAATACTTCAGGACCCGTTAAAGTCCAAGGGTTAGACATTTTCGCAATATAGAGTCCTGAACCATAAGCTGGGAAATTCCCGTACCCCGCATATACAAAGTACCACTGACCATTATCTTCAAAGACTGTTCCATCTAATCCAGGGTGTTCAGTATTGACATAGCCTCGCTCTATCCACTCCCCTTCAAAAGGGTCTTGTGAGGTGTTTTCCAAGACAAAGATTTTCCGCGTCATGTCACCGTCTTTTCCGACTTTTCCATCATTTGCAGTAAAATACACATACCACTTTCCATTTACTTTATGAATCTCCGGAGCCCAAAGAAAGTGGCTATTGATTCCTTCTTCTGGCGGAGACCAGATCGTCTTACACTCGCCATTGGCGATCCCGCTCAATGTAGATGATTTCCATAAGTCAAGATGCGTCCTTCTCGTAGCCATAAAATAATACATATCGCCATCTTTATAAACCCACGGATCCGCTCCTGGATCCATTAATGGATTTTGAAAAGTACTTGTCATAATAAATCCCTTCTTTCTTTTTTATTTTATTAGATATCTTTTCCCATAAAATGTTAATTTGTTAGATTTTCCATTGATCTATTTTAGATAGATTTTATCATCAATTAATTTTAGAATTCAAAAATATTATCCTTTAATAGACCCAATCATTACACCTTTGACAAAATGCTTTTGAACAAAAGGATACATAACCAGGACAGGTAAGCTAGCTACGATAATTAAAGCATACTTAATACTTTCACCCAGCATCATCTTTTCGTCTAAGCCAAATTCACTACCCATTTCCTCTGTCATACTTGCCTGACTAACAAGGAGAATTTCCCTTAGAATGAGTTGTAAGGGATATAGTTTATCATCCCGTAGGTAAATCAAAGCGTTAAAAAAGGCATTCCAATGTCCCACTGCATAAAAAAGTAACATAACGGCCATGATCGGTTTTGATAATGGGAGAATTACTTTCCATAGCATCTTCCAATTAGAACAACCATCAATCATTGCAGCTTCCTGAAGTTCCCAAGGAATACTTGTCTGAAAATAAGTACGCATAACGATCAGATTATAGGTTGCAATCGCATTCGGTATAATCATCGCCCAAAAGGTATCAATCATACCTAGTTCTTGTACGACCAAATAGGTTGGAATCATTCCCCCGTTGAAGAACATCGTAAAGGTTATAATAAACATAATGATGTTTCTGCCTGGTACATCCCGTCTTGATAATGGATAAGCAGCTAGAGTCGTTAATATAATATTGACGAAAGTACCACCAATGGTATAAAAAATAGTATTTCTATAGCCGTTCCATATAGCTCCATCTTTAAAAACTTCACTATAAGCATCTAATGTAAAATCAACAGGAAAAAGCCACATTTCTCCATTCATAACTCTCTCAGGACTACTAAAAGAAGCACTAACAATAAAAATTAACGGATATAATATGATTACCGAAATGACAGCAGAAATAATGAGCACTCCGATATCAAATACTTTCCCATCCGAGATCTTTTTAGATTGTTGTTTCACCGTAGGCTCCCTCCTTCACTGACATTTTTTAAATTTTTATCTACCATAGGCTTGTCTCTGCCTTTTTCTTTGCAAATTGATTAATAAATATTAATAGAATAAAGTTGATAATCGAATTAAATAAACCAATCGCTGCACTATAACTAAAGTCCCCGTTGAGAATACCGTTTCTATAAACGAATGTCTGGATGACATCACTCGATTTCATATTTAAATTATTTTGCATTAAGAGGATTTTTTCGAATCCTACGTTCAAAAAGTTCCCTACATCCAAAATAAGTAAAATAATGATTACGGGAAGGATGCCTGGGATCGATACATGGATAATTCTCTGAAACCGGCTTGCTCCGTCCATCTTAGCCGCTTCGTACAATTGTGGATCGATTCCTGCTAAAGCAGCGATATAGATAATCGACTGCCAACCCATGCTTTGCCATATATTAGACCCAATGAATATTGTCTTAAACCATCCTGGTTTCTCCATAAAAGCGACAGAATCTAATCCTAAAGCATTTAACATGGTATTGACTATTCCGCTAGCGGGATTTAAAAATAGGCTTAGCATTCCGACAATAACGACCACGGAAATAAAATGGGGAATATAGGTAACGTTTTGGACCCACTTTTTAAGCGCATTACTTCGAATTTCATTGATAAGCAGGGCCAAAAGTATTGGGATCGGAAACGCTATAAGCAATGAATAGATACTTATGGAAAACGTATTCCATAGTAATCTGCCGAAATAATAAGATTCAAAAAATCTGGTAAAGTTTTCAAAGCCAACCCACTCACTTCCTAGAAAACCAAACGAAGGATTGAAGTCTTTGAAGGCAATTTGTAGACCGTACATCGGACCATATTGAAAAATAATATACCAGGCTATGGGTAACAAGAGCATAAGGTACAGGTCATAACTTTTGACAATTTGTTTCCATAACTGACGCTTTTTTAAAATAGGTTGGGGTTCAACACTCGATTTATTCACTTGAGATTTTGCCCTTACATTACTCACTCCATAGTACCTCCCTCTTGAATTATTTTAGTGATGACTAGGAACAAAGAATTTTTTGTTCCTAGCCATTCATATTATTCTTTAAAAGTTGAATCATAAGCTTCTTGATAAATTTCTTCTAATCTTTCTAGCCCCATATTTTCTATCGTAAAAACATATTCATCCCATTTATCAAAACTCAAATCACCATTAATAAATTGGGAACTTGTTTCATTATAATACGCATCCATATCTTGACGGATTTGGTTGACTTCTTTGGTTAACTGCTCATCAAATAATGGTGGACCATAAATTACTTCTGGTAAATAAGGATCGAATTTTTTCTGTGCCTCTTGTACTGCCTCTGAATTAATAGCTGACGAATTATACTCCGTTATATATTGTGGTGCTCCTCCCCCTGGAAATGGAGTAACCGCCTCGAGACTTGCGTCTTCATCTATATACTGTGGTAAACCATCATCATCATAATTAAAGGTATCTCCCTCAATCCCATATCTGAACATAATGGAACCTTCTTCACTAAAGAAATAATCAATCCAGCGAATCGTTTCCACAGGATACTCATTGGCTGATGTAATGGCAAATGTACCAAAATCTCTCGCTATAGGAGATGCCTTGACTAACCGATCTCCAAAAGGCCCCTCTATCGGTGAAATACCCATGTACTCATAGTCTTCATATTGAGTACTCATGTCATCTCCCTGTGTATGGGTCATTCCTACCTTCCCTGTAGACAATTTAGCCGTGTACTCTGAAGGTGTATGTGATAAAACATCCCGATCTAGTAATCCCTCGCTGTAAAGCTTATTTAGGAATTGTAATAGATCTTTATATCTATCATCTGTTTTCCAAATATGGACTTTATCATTCTCAACATTTAGCGTATTTCCCAGTTGCTGCAATAATCCCCAAGAACTTGCAAAGTTATTTATTAAGGTAGGGAAATTACGTTCAGTCAATGGAATTTCATCTTGTTTGCCATTCCCATTTGGATCATCATTTTTAAAAGCTGTAAGAACTTCAACTAATTCGTCTGGTGTTGTTGGTTCTTCCAACCCTAATTCATCTAACCAATCTTTATTCAACCAAAATTTTTCTGTTCTTGCTGCATCTAATTCAACAATAGCTGGTAACGCATAGATATGACCATCTGGTGCTGTAATAGCTGATTTTATTTCCGGATATTGCTCAAATAATGCTGCTAAATTGGGTGCATACTCCTCAAGTAAATCTTCAAGTGGTATAAAGAGTCCGGACGACCCATACTTGACGGCGTCTGCGTGCGAAATTTCAGCCTTATAAAAGACATCAGGCGGATTTTTAGCAGCGTACTCTAAGTTCTTTCTTTCATCAAAACCATCCTGTGGAACATCATTCCAATCTATTTTTATATTCGACATCTTTTCAAATTCTTTGAAGACGGACATATTCTCATAAGGTCCATTCACCGGAGAACGTCTAGCAAAGAACTTTAAATTAATCTCCTCATCAACAATCGGCATTCCTTCTTTATTGAAATTATCTGAAGGACCTTTTATAGCATTCTCCTCATTTTCCTTATTGGACTTTGAACAGCCTGCAAATATTAAAGTTACCAAAACTAAAGATACAACTAACGTTAAAAACTTTTTCATGTTTCTTTTTCCCCCTTTACTTTCCAATCATCTATCAGGACACATTTCTACTCTTTAGCAATCGGATACATAGATTCTTATGAAGATACCTATTTCCAACACTTTCATTCACAATAGTTTGTTGTCATGATGCACTTCATTTAAACCCTTACAAACATAAACTTTTTACAATTCAAAGTCTACACTCAATTAATAAGCACTTTGATCGTTGATTTCGTTTACAAAAGGCCTCCCTCAATATATATTTTTATAACCTTCTTAGTTTAGAGTAACTGAAATACCATGTATAACGAATGTTAATTTGTTAGGTTATCAATTAGCATTTTGTTAGGGTGGAAATATAATCTTTTAAAGTATAATAGTCATTGTTCTCATTCTGATAGTGTGTGTATAAAAAAGGAGGATAAAAAGAAGCTAGAGATTCAAGGAAGTGTAGAATTGAGCAACGGAAAAGCAAGCCAACGAAATCCCACAGGATGTGGTGAGTTCGACGTTCGACACAGGGCGTGTCGACACTTAGTCGAAGTTCCTTTATCTCGCATCTTGATTTTTCCAAATTTTCATAACGTCCTCTTTAAGAATGAATAGGGCAGCAGAATTGACTTCGGAGAAAACGCATGTGGTTTCTAAAATAGACTTTTCGCTTAATTACTAGTACCTTTATTTTTTTCTAGAGCTTCAAAAATTATTATACTCTTTCACCAAATCAATACCTTGCAAGAAAATGAGCGTTAAAAGAATTTACCTTTTCTAACCTCTATTACGCTCTGTAAAAATCCTATTAGAGGATAATAATATCATAATTCTTTTCAACCCCTCCTGTAAATTAATTATTTTCATGGGGATTTTCCTCACCTAGGTGTATTCTAGCAAAGAAAAATAAGAACTACTTGGGTTAATATACCCCTGCTCCGGAAATATACTTCGCTTCCGCGGGCGAGTAGCAAGTCTCCAAGACTTCGCCTTCCGAGGTCTTGCCGAACTCTCACTTCCCGCAGAACCCTACGTATATTTCCACGACAAGGGTAATGCATTATTCGCCTTTCGGACTTAATGTTTTAATTATGTCCAGCCTCATCTCTGTTACTCTTTGAAAGTCGAATTATAAGCTTCCTGGTAAATTTCCTCTAATCTTTCTAAACCCAAATTCTCTATAGTGGAGACGTATTCATCCCACTCATCAAAACTCTTATCGCCATTGATGAATTGAGAAGTAGACTCATTATAATACGCATCCATATCTTGACGGATTTGATTGACTTCTTTGTTTACCTTTTCATCAAATAATGGGGCACCATAAATTACTTCTGGTAAATAAGGATCAAATTTTTTCTGTGCTTCCTGTACTGACGGCGGATTAATCGCTGACGAATTGTACTCCGTTATATATTGTGGTGCTCCTCCACCTGGATATGGACTAAATTCGCCGATTGCAGCTCCAGTACCACGCTCATCATTTAAAATTTCATCTGTATACTCAGGCAAACCATCCTCATCGTAATTAAAGGTTTCTCCCTCAACCCCATATCTAAACATAATGGAGCCTTCCTTACTAAAGAAGTAATCCATCCACCGAATCGTTTCTGCAGGGTACTCATTGGCTGATGTAATCGCAAATGTACCAAAATCCCTAGCGATAGGAGATGCCTTGACTAATCGATCACCAAAAGGTCCTTCTATTGGTGCAATACCAATATACTCATAGTCTTTATATTGAGTATTCATATCATCTGCCTGTATATGGGACATTCCTACCTTCCCGGTAGACAATTTAGCTGTATACTCTGATGGTGAATGTGATAAAACATCCCGATCTAGTAATCCCTCTTTGTAAAGCTTATTTAGGAATTGTAATAGATCCTTATATTTATCATCTGTCTTCCAAATGTGGACTTTATCGTTCTCAATATTAATCGTATTTCCTAATTGTTGCAATAATCCCCAGGAACCTGCCATATTATTGATTAAAGTAGGGAGGTCGCGTTCAGTAATTGGTATTTCATCTTGTTCACCATTCCCATTCGGGTCATCATTTTTAAAAGCAGCAAGAACATCAACCAATTCATCTGGTGTTGTTGGTTCTTCCAATTCTAATTCATCTAACCAATTTTTATTCACCCAAAATTTTTCTGTTCTTGCAGCATCTAGTTCAACAATAGCCGGCAATGCATAGATATGACCGTCTGGAGCTGTAATAGATGATTTTATTTCCGGATATTGCTCAAATAATGCTGTTAAATTGGGTGCATACTCCTCAAGTAAATCTTCAAGTGGAATAAAGAGTCCAGACGAACCATATTTCACGGCCTCTGCCTCCGAAATCGCGGCCTTAAAAAAGGCATCAGGCAGCTTCTTAGCCGCATATTCTAAGTTTTTTCTTTCATCAAAACCATCTTGTGGAACATCATTCCATTCTACTTTTATATTCGACATTTTTTCAAATTCTTTGAAGATGGACATATCTTTATAGGGTCCATTCACAGGAGAACGCCTTGCAAAAAACTTTAAATTTATCTCCTCATCAACGATCGGCAGCCCTTCTTTATTAAAATTATCCGAAGGTCCTTTGCTAACACTTTCCCCATTTGTCTTATTCGATTTTGAACAGCCTGCAAATATGATGGTGATCAAAGCTAAAGATAAGATTAGCATTAAAAGTTTTTTCATTTCACTTCCCCCTTCACTTCTTTTTATTGTATTTTCAAATTCAACTTGCAACCGCATACAATTTTTCACTCTTCCTTTTCCAAAAATAATTTTATACTCAAAATCCTCCCATTACGTTTGCATTACTTTTTCAATTAAAGATAATGGAAGCATTGTGTATCCAAGAATAATAACTTAAGATTTTATCCCCGAAGTCTGGGGGAATTTTGGGTATAAAATCTACTGAATGTCTTTGTTTCTAGTGTCTTTTCCAATCATTCCATTTTTGCTTTTAAGCACCTTCAAACAATTGGTTCCCTAAAAACAACGACGTAAATAAATTCTTCAGCTTGAATTCTGGGCACTTTTTAAAAGATTGACTATCAACGAAACCAGATTCGGATATTGCCGCGATGACGACGTCTAATACTGCTTCAAACATTTCCCATAATTGTTCAGCTGAATTTTTTTGCTTCATTTCATCCTTTATGTCTGCGACAAGATCCTCAATCATTAGGAAATGATATTACCATTTCAAAATCCCCATGTAAGTTAACTTTTACATGGGGACCTTCTTCACATTGGTATTTCAGCAAACTTTTCAGACCCCTTTTATAGGCTTACCATTTAATAGATCCTTGACAAAGTGCTTTTGAGCGAAAGAATTATATCCAATCTATCATTCGCAATAATTTGTTATCATGATATACTAGAGTTAAACTCTTAGAAGCATAAATTAGTCACTTCAAAAAGCAGCATTAAATAGCCAGTTAATGTGCAGTTTGACCGTTGGTTACGTTTACAAAAAACCTCCCCACTTTTATAACCTTCTTAGTTTAAAGTAACTGAAATATCATATATAGTGAATGTTAATTTGTTAGATTGTCAATTAGCATTTTGTTAGGATACGACTATAATCTTTTAAAGTTTGATATTAATATTCATTGTTCACATGCCTATAAATGGCTTTTTATGAACTCAAACCGTTTCCTTACCTAGACCTAGCTCACTAAAAATACCCCTTGTTACTTCCTTTGCTTATCTCCTTTTTCCCATACTTACTCCGATAATTTAGATTTACCGTTTGATTAATGGGCAGTGTATCTTCATTTTCCATGCACCATCTAAGTAATGTGCGCTCAAGCTCTATCGCGATCGCATTATGCTTTGAATCACCATATAAGTTGTTTAATTCATTTGGATCGTTGTGAAGATCGTATAATTCTCCATCCCCATTCGTATAAACATTTAGCTTCCAACTATGAGTCCGTATACACTTCCCCTTTCCGATAAATGCTTCACGGTAAGCACACCAAACAAAGTAACGTTCATCAAATGGCGTCTCTGGACGGACTGTAATTTCAGATAATGTCATAGGTTCACCGCTTTCTCCACTTTCGATGACCGCAAACTCTCTTGGAGTGTATGGTTGATCAAATAGATAGGGAGTAAAGCTTTTTCCTTGTACTCCTTGAGGAACTTCCATTCCCGATAATTCTAAAATGGTAGGTAAAATATCAACCAATTCGGTTAAGTGGTTGCATGTCTTTGATTGAATCTCTTCTGGCCAAGAAACAATTAAAGGTACTTTTATAAATGAATCATAGAATGCATTGTGCTTTTGAATGAGTCCATGCGCTCCCATCGAGTCGCCATGGTCTGAAGTAAATAAAATCACCGTGTTTTCTCTTAAGCCTAGTTCTTCCAACTTCTTCAATACTCTACCGATATTATCATCAATAAAACTGATCATACCGTAATGAATCGCCCTAACACTCTTAATAAGGTCATCATCTGTTTTATCCATCGCATCCATAATATGTGCCACTCTTTGTCTTTCAGGTTTGTTTTGCAAGTCATCCTTAGGAGGCAAGGGGATATCTTCCACATTATACATACTTGCATAAGGTTCAGGTACCTGATAAGGAGTATGCGGATCTGGAAATGATAACCACATAAAAAATGGTTGATCTGAACACTGATTTTTATCCAAATATTCAATAGCTGCATTACCGAGCAGCTGTGTCCCACAATCCTTATAGGAAGCTGGATTGGTTCCATGACCTAAAGGACTGTTCCAACAATGATCTTGTGCCCATTGATGGGCCTGTTGTACTTTAGGGTCCTCGCTATAACCATCGACTAAATGTCCATGTCTGCCCTCTCGTACGTAATCAAACACATCATGAAGTACATCAGGCTTTTCTTCACCGTTCGCATAAAAGTTTACTTGATTTCCATCCATAAATACGTGATTTTTACCAATTAAAGCTGTTTGATAACCATTGTCTTTTAAGAGTTTTGGTAACGAAGCCTCAAGTGGATTTAACAACATATGATTAGCATGGGAACGAATCGTCGATGCATACCTACCAGACATCATCGAAGAACGAGATGGCACGCATGCTGGATAGTTACAAAAGGTATTTTCAAACAACACACCTTCCTCAGCTAAACCTTTAAGGTTGGGGGTTTTCACAATCGGATTTCCGTACATTTCCAATGTCTCGGCAGATTGTTGGTCTGTCTGGATCAATACAATATTTGGTTTTCCTTTCATCGTTTGCCTCCTCCAACGTTTATATTATTCACTCCTACCCCATCAACATTAGTCAGCGATCACCAAGCTGCTTCTTTCTCTGGTAAAGGATCCATTGTCTCCATCATCCGATCGTATAGCCGCTTAAATAATTTCATTTTTATGTCCTGATAATTTATGTCATTCCAGAGGTTTGAAGATTCATTGGGATCCTCTTCCATATCATATAATTCTCCGTTTTCCATTCCCGAATAAACAACAAGTTTAAACTTTTCTGTTCGAAGCATATTCGATGATACTCTTAACTTATCTTCTCCTCTCCCATCATCGTAAAATTCACAATAGACATCATCCCTATGAGACTCTTCTTCATTTGAATCTATTAATAAATTCCATAAAGATTTTCCTTGCATCCCTTTACGATAAGGTTGACCAATTGCTTCTAACAATGTGGGCGCGATATCCACTAGCTCAACCATTGAATCCATTCGTCTATTTCCTCGTATTTTACTTGGACATGAGACAATAAATGGCACCTTCACTGCCGGATCATAAAAGTGTGGACCTTTTAAATAAATGCCATGATCTCCTAGCATTTCTCCATGGTCTGACATAAAAATAATGATTGTGTTTTCTAACTGCCCCGTTTCCTCTAGGGCATCCATTATTCTCCCAACCTGCTTATCGATTAAATCTACCATAGCCCAATATGCCGCTTTTAAAGATTTATGATCTTTTTCACTCATTTTAGAGCCAGGAAATAATCCCTTTACTCCATATGCTCCCTCATGATCAATTTGTTGAAAAATTGGCTTTTCACTCAATTCGTTCTCTTTATAGTTAGGCATAGGGATTTCATCAAAAATATCTAAATATCGCTTCATGTATTCTTCCGGTGGGTCAAATGGGTGATGCGGGTCAAACATATTCACCGAAAATAACCATGGATTTTCAAAATCGGCATTGTTTTTAATAAAATTGATTGCTTTCTGCGCGCACCATGTGGTTTGATGATTCTCCTCATCAGCACCATATTCGATATAAGGCATCCCTTCAACCTTTCTTTTTTTAACCTTCACACCTTTTTCTGTGAGCCAGTGTTGATAGTCATCAGAGGACCAATTTCGATTGGGATGATGGGACCAATTAAATTCTGTATAACCGTCATTTATCCGAGGTTCCCTAGCAGTAGAAACAGATGGGTTACAGGCAGAGATATGTAACTTACCCGCTAAACCACATATGTACCCTGCATCCGCCAACATCTTTGTAACCAGAACTTCATCAGCGGGAATTGATTGTCCATTTTGTCTGGTACGGTTTGTCCTCGGATACCTGCCTGTTAGAAAACTTGCTCGACTTGGCGTACACACTGTACTATTGCTATAGCAATGTTCAAATAACACACCGTTTTTTGCTAATCTATCAATATTTGGCGTATTTACAAATTCATTTCCATAACAACCGAGTGTATCAAAACGTTGTTGGTCCGTGCATATCCATAAAATGTTTGGTTGTTCCATTTTCCTTTTCCTCCCCTATAAATTGTTGGATATAGATATGAAACTTTCAATCATTAATAGTCGTTAAATGAACATGCCCATTAACATTGATTGAACATGTTCATTTATCAGAAATTATTTCAATACGGAGTTCTTCCTTTGCCTACCCACTCTAAGTGGATAAACATCTGTCCTTTCAGCCCATTCTTCCCAAATTCCTTTTAATTCCGTTACGAGTGCTGGATACTGTTCTTTTACATTGTGCATTTCAGTCCGATCATTGTCGATATTATAAAGCTCCCAGTCACCCTCTTTGATTTTCGATAGTTTCCATGGACCCTTTCGCACACCGCAATGTTGCTCATGTTCAAAGCAAAATATACGTTCTTCTCTTCCCTCTCCCGTAAATAGAGGAACTAAACTTTCCCCCTCCATTGGAAGAATTTGATGCCCTTTATAATGATTAGGGTATGGGCTATTGCTGATATCAACCAAAGTGGCCATTACATCAATAAAATGACCTGGTTGATGCTCAATCTCCCCTTGACGTTTAATCGTTTCCGGCCAATGAGCTAACAATGGCGTACTAATTCCACCTTCGTGTCCATAATGCTTATATAGTCGAAGTGGTGTGCTGCATGCGTTGGCCCATCCTGAACCATAGCTATGGTACGAGTCAGGTCCCCCCATTTTTTCTAGATCAGCTCCACGATGTAAGAAGTTGGAAGTTGTTCTCCAGTCATCAAATCCCCATGGATCCCACTCAGCACAAGCTCCATTATCAGAACAGAATAAAATCAGAGTATTTTCTAATTCCCCATTTTCACGCAAATCGTCTAGGACTCGTCCGATATTTTGGTCCATTCGATCAACCATCGCTGCATAAATGGCCATTCGTTTCACTAAATCCTTTTGCCGATCAGGGTCAATCGAATCCCAAGCAGGATTTGTCCCCTGGATGTCTCTATCACGATTCCAATATTCAGCTCGAGGAGTTAGAGATGTATTTTCTTCCACAATCTTTAATTTTTTCATTCGTTCTAACCGATCTTCCCGAATTCGATCCCAACCCTTTTCGTAAACTTGCTCATATTTAGCGATTTCCTCCTCAGGTGCCTGCAGTGGAAAATGAGGAGCATTGTAGGATAGATAGAGAAAATAAGGCTGTTCATCGGAGCGCGAATCCTTCAGAAAATCTAGGGCATAGTCTGTAATCGCATCTGTTGCGTAAAATTCTCCCTCTCCATAATGTCTTGTGGGACGGTCTTTAGGTAGGCGAGAATAATCCTTTTGATCCCAGAAACTTGTAAATCCACCTAAAATACCATAGAAATCATCAAAACCGCGTTCTACTGGTCCCTTTTCTCCAACATGCCATTTTCCTGATAGATACGTATGATACCCGCCTTCCTTTAACACTTCGGCAAGTGTCACACATTGATCCTTTAGGAATCCACGATATCCAGGAATCTCATGGTCTTCTGTCATATGCCCAACACCGGCTTGATGTGGATATACCCCAGTTAATAACGATGCTCGACTTGGACAACAGCGTGCAGAATTATAAAACTGCGTTAACCGCAATCCATCCATAGCGAGCTGGTCTAAGTTCGGGGTTTTAATCTCACTTCCGAAACTTCCTAGATCAGAAAACCCTAAATCATCGGCTAAAATTAATACGATATTTGGCTTTTTCTCAGACATGATTCATCCCTCCGAATGTTTCTATAGTATCTCGGTATTCACCGAGCTAGACGGTACAAGGTTTTCTTGTACTATTTTTATTTCTCCTCCTACATTTTTATGGAGCCAAGGAATTGTTGCTTAGCAATAACAAAATCTGTTGAAGGTTGATTGGAGCGAAAGTGCAAGACTCCTGCGGGATCAACGGGACAGGTGAGATCCCACAGGCGTTTTTTTTTTACGCCGTGGAGGCTCACCGCCCGCCCGCGGAAAGCGAGCAACTGTAGCGGAAATCAACCACGCACTATCTTGGTAGACGATGTTTAACAACAAGAGGCTTGAAATAAAAGAGTGGGGATTGTTACTGCCAATCCCCTCTCTCATTTATCTTCTAGATGACTATCTTGGTCTGAATGAATCATTAATTTTTTTGATCTTCTCTAACGCAATCTTAGGTGTTCGATCTTCTTTTAATAATCCATTGATTTCCTGTTGAACATCTGTTGTTTGTGTATAGCAGTATCCTGTAATATAAGGAATTGCTTTAATTGCCTCAGTCATTTCTTTGTAACGCTTTAAGAAGGCTTCCTCTGAATCTACTTGATTCCCGTATCCCCAACCACGTTCGTCATTAAAAGCAATTCCGCCATATTCCGTGATCATCACAGGCTGGCCTTTATATTCATAGCCTTCAGCCATTGCATACTTATGATGGTTAGCAGTAATTTCATTGTGAAGAATTCGATCTTTATCCTTATAGCGCTCGTAGAAGGCCTTTCCAGATTCTTCATAATCATGCAAGCCGATAATATCGGAAATTGTATGTTCCCATCCATCATTCACGATAACTGGACGTTCAGAATCAATTGATTTTGTTAGATGATAGATAGATTCGGTGAATTTTTGTTGCTTTTTATCTGTAAGGACATTTCGGATGCCCCAAGATTCATTAAATGGAACCCATGTAATAATTGAAGGATGATTATAATGCTGTTGTACAATCTCCAGCCATTCTGTTGTAAAGTTCTCAACTGCTTCATCTGAAAAGTCGAATGTAGAAGCCATCTCGGACCATACCAATAATCCCTTTTTATCACACCAATATAAAAATCGTTCGTCCTCAAGCTTTTGGTGTTTTCGGACACCGTTAAAGCCCATCTGCACCGTCTTTTCAATATCCTCTAGCATCGCCTCATCGGATGGAGGGGTAAGCATTGTATCCGTCCAATAACCTTGATCTAATAACAGCTTTTGATAGATTGGCGCATTATTCAGCAGGACTTGGCCATTTTTAATTGAAATTTTCCTCATTCCAAAATAAGAATCTACTTCATCAACAAGTTTACCTTCCACATACAAACGAAATTGAACGTCGTATAAATTCGGATTTTGCGGTGTCCAATGGTAAACCTTCCAGTGGTGTATTTCTGAAGTAAGATCTACTTCAAAATGGATATCCGGACGATCAGGATTAATGGAAAATTGCTTAACCCTTTTTCCTGAAAATGTAACAGTTGTCTCAAGTCTTGTATCTTCTGGCAATTCCCCATGTAGTTTATAATCAAAAACTACGGAGTTAGTATCAATATTTGGTGTCATCTTTACGCTTTCAATACTTTCTTCATTTAAAAATTCTAACCAAACGGTTTGCCAAATACCCGTATTTTGCACATACCAGCAACCAAAGTTTTGATCCATCCACCGCTGCTTTCCTCTAGGCTGATAACAGCTTTGGCTATCTTCTACCTTAACAACTAATTCATTTTCCTTTGTATTGTCTATGACATTGCTAATATCAAAAGAAAACGCTGCATATCCCCCTTTATGCTGACCAATAAAAATACCATTCACCCATACTTTTGTTAGATAATCAGAAGCTTGAAAACGCAGGATCGTTCTCTTTCCAATTTCCTCTTTTGGGATTTCAAATGTTCTTTGATACCAAATATATGGATGGAACTTTTCCTCACCTATACCACTTGCCTTTGTTTCATACGTAAAAGGGACTTGTATTTCCGTCGAGAAAGAAGGCTTTTCATACCAAGATCCCTTTTCACCAATATTCTGGTCGTCAAAGGAAAACTTCCATGTCCCATTTAAATTCACCCAAGATTGACGTTGAAATTGCGGTCTCGGATATTCTGTTCTTTGATATGTTTTTACAGTCGTTGTCATGTACATTGCTCTCCTTTATTTTTAGAATGCCGAACGATCATCCAACATCCATAAATACTTTGTATTAATACTAATGCTAGAAAGCCTCGCGCTTTGGGCTAGCCCTATTTGTATTACTTTTCACCTTGCCACTTTAATATCATGGAGTCTGCATCCGCCTCCAATATTTCTTGGAGCTCTTTTGAAATGAATTGATTATCCTTTTGATGATTAATTAATTGTTTAAAGCCTTCCATATGTTTGACAACTTTCTTAGCATTCTGTTGCTCTTCAAAATGCCCAACTGAGATTAAATGGGTGGACAAAGCCCGATAGACTTGTTCAGATAGTTCTTCCTGATGACTTTCAAGTGTTGTAAGCATGTCAGATGTATTAATATCTTCCTTCCAATCATGCGGATGATCCGAAATATCAAACCCAGTAAAAGAATTATATGTCGCTTCCGCACCATCGACACAGGCATCAATCTATCTTTGCTCAGCTCGAAATAAACAATCCACATCCTCGTCTTGTAACGGCACTGTATAAATCCTGCAGTCTCGGAATATTCCATTAAATACTGCTTTACCAGCTGATTCACCAAAGGCATCTACACCAAATCGAGCACCAAGTCCACCTGGATTGGAATGTTGTTCAACAAACGGAGAGTATGAGGACTTTGTCTCTGCCAATTTTCCATCCAAGTATACTTTTAAAATCCCTTCATTGAATACGGCGGTTACATGATACCATTTATTTGTTTCTATCGATCCCGCAGAAACAGTAACTTGCTTCTCCTCATTTCGGATCGCTACTGCTAATTCTTCATCTTTGATCCGGATACATAGACCGCTATCATTTCCTCCCTCATCATATAAAACTTGGATTCCATCTGTGCGATTAGCTTTAAACCACATAGATATCGAACGCATATAAAACTCATTATGCATAAAGCCACTACTTGAATGGGCAGCCAAAGCTACATAACTATGGAATGTGGTTGGGTAGTAAGCCTCCAAAGAAAAATGATTCATTAACTGAAATAGCTCATCTTCCTCTAAAGAAAATACTGTCGCATGGCGAATCTGATGAGGAAAACGACACTGTTCACTAGCAAGCTCATCAGACCAATCTACAAGATTGGTAGATTCCTTAATCCCAAATCTCCCATATTTCCAATAATCATAAATCAGATACCACTTTTGCTTGTCTGGAATCTTTAATATTTCGGGTCCTTCCGTATATTCCGGAGTAATAAAATCACTGATCACCTCATATGGTCCGCTTAAATTGGACGATACAGCAAGCTTATTAGCAATCGGCTGAGGGCGCTTTTTCGGATCATAGACGGCGCTTTCGTCTTTTACAAACATATAATTTGTTCCGTTCCATTGTTCGATACTGGCATCAATCGTTTGAAAACCAGGATCAAAAAATAGCTTTGTTTCAGAAAAAGTATTCCAGTCCGATGTTCGACAGTAATAATGTTTATTATGACTCATATCTTCTCCAACACTGGAAGCCCAATAAAGAATATAGTCCTCTTTTTCTGGGTCGTAATTAAATTCCGGTGCCCATGAATTTTGAACCTGGTCATAATCAGCCATTACCTCGATCGCCTTTTCATCTTCCCATGTGATTAAATCTTTTGACTTAGCATATCCCAGCAATTTCCCTTTTGGACGAATGGTAAAGACCAGATGCCAGAATCCATCTTTTCCTTTCTTAATAAAAGGATCACGTAATATTCCTTCTCCAATAGATGGTGACCAAACGGGATTATTTTGATTAAGTTCATACCAATGTAATCCATCGCGGCTATATGCGTAATGAAGTTTCTCATTTTTATTCGTTTGCATAGGTCCAGATCTAAAATAGGCAATTAAGTATGCGGGTGATTCCTTGGCCATCATACAACTCTCCTTTTTTAATGGTATTTATGCAAAGCTTTCTCTCGGTGGTATTGGCTTTTCTAGTTCACCGTAGATGTCTACTAACTTTTGAAACATTTTCAGCTTAATCTCTGCGTAGTCCTCTTTGTTATACAAATTAACAAATTCATTTGGATCTTCTTTAAGGTCGTAAAGTTCACCCTCATCTCGATCAAGAAAATAATTTAGCTTATATCGATCTGTCACAAGTGTTTTTACATAAAAGCTAGGTTCTGCACGATTTTCAACTAAACACCAATCTCGTGTCGCTTGATCAGGTTGATACAGCGTTTTTAATTGACTAGTTCCCTGCATGGTAGGATATTTGTCGATTCCAGCAGCCTCTAGGAATGTTGGTGCTAAATCAACTAAACTCATTAGTGAATTTGTCCTTCTGCCTTCCGGAAGCTCGCCTTTCCACCGTGCAAGAAATGGTACACGTAAAATATCATCATAGTGTATCGGTCCTTTTAGCCAAAAACCATGATTACCGGCATAATCACCATGATCGGATGTAAACACAATTAACGTGTCTTCGGCTAAACCTAGCTCATCCAATTTATCTAAAATGCGCCCAATATGGTGGTCTATTAAGCTTATCATGCCATAATAAGAGGTAAGCCATTTTTTGGCTCGATCATAACCGATCTTTTTATTCGTGTGGCCTAGACACTGAACTCCTCCCGTATTATGGCCCGGATCTGATGTAACATCAATATCAAGTTCATTCATCCGATCTTCCAGGAGATATTGATGAATAAGTGGCTTATCAGCCATCTCGCCCTCTTTTTCAACAAATGGCGGCATTTGATCGGGATCATACATACTGTTCCATGGTTCAGGGCATAAAAAGGCATTATGAGGATCTTGAAAACTACACCAAGCTAAAAACGGTTTATCATCCTCTTTATTCTCAATAAAGTCCATTGTCTGATCTGCCGTCCAACGAGTGTAATGATATTCCTCTGGTATATCCCAAGAACCTTCACGATGCCCACCGCCGGGTCCAAAATACTTCGACGGATCAATACCTTGTTCCACAAGCCATGCCCCATAATGCATACCATGGGAGGAATCTTCATCAGAATGTCCGTGAACCATTGCGACTTTTTCAAATCCATAGTATGGACCTTGCCATTCCTTCCAAAAGTCACGATCATGTATATGTGGTGGAGCTTCAAAACTACCTTCTTTTAATACAGGCTTAAAATGGGCCTTGCCAAACAATCCTGTCTTATACCCATGTTCCATCATTACCTGACCCATAGTTGTTCTATTTTCATCTAATTCCACACCTATATTCCAGCATTTATGTCTTGATGGGTATTCCCCTGTGATAATAGAGGAACGACTCGGAGAACAAACCGGACTTGCTACATATGCCCGTTCGAAAGCAACCCCTTCCTCCACCATTCGATTCAAGTTCGGAGTATGTATTGTTTCGTTTCCTAATGCATGGATGGTGTTCCAATGTTGTTGATCTGTTGAAATTAACAGAATGTTAGGCTGTTTTCCTTTTCCCACTTGCTAGACCTCCAGTTGTCACAATATAATAAGTATAAAAATAGACCTTGGTTTCTACCATAGCCAAGATCTATGAAATCATGAATGTTACATTGTTAGATGATTGGATAACAATTTGTTAGATTCTAAGAAAAGCGCATGCGCCTTGGTCTAGGAAGAAAGGCTAAATTCGTGCCGTCCTGGCACAACGCCTTTCTGACCAACATCCTTGTTGGCCTCCGACAAGCAAATGTTCTGAAACTAAGAAGGGCGGTTGTCCCTTCGCAGGTTTCAGGTTATTTGACCTCGAGGGGCTAGGCGCTGGAGCTGGACGAACAAAAGTGCATGCGCCCGTTTAGCGACGTACAAACTTTCATAGTAAGGATGAACAGCTAAAGACGCAACGCCCTGTCGCATCCTGCAAGCCCATGGCGCCTGGAGCTAGACATTACAAGAACTTATAACTTTCTTTTACATTTCCTGAAAGGAGGAGTTACATTTGAAGGAATTTTCCCATGAACATGCGGAACATTGGTTTCATAACCCAACTCCTATGGAAAAGGCGGGGGGACTTTGGCCTATTAGAGCAGGGCAGAACAAGGCCAAGCCCAACTACAGAATGGGACCGCGTATGATCTCCTATTACAGCATACACTTTATATTAGATGGCGAAGGGTCATTTAGTCAGAATGAAACAAATAAAAAGATTCAGCAAGGAGATATATTTTGTTTACTCCCTAACCAAACACATCAATATTCATCTAATCCTGACCACCCACTTCGAATGTTCTGGTTGGCCTTTGATGGAAGGCAAGCAAATCCACTTCTCAAACGGATTGGGATAACAAACTACTCCACTCATGTGAAAGGCATTCTTAATCAGGAGATTACTGATATTTTAAACGAGCTTGCTACATTTTTTAAAAAGGATGATGAAGATGACGACTTATTTGGCTTGAGTATCATATATAAATTATTTCACAGCCTCTCTGTTCAATCAAAACAGAAAAGGCTTACCCCTGCTACACCTAGAAATTGGCTGCAAAAAAGCCAGGAATATATGAATATGCATTTTGCGGAGAATATCTCGGTAGCAGATGTAGCAAAATATGTTGGTGTTCACCGTTCCTACTTTGCCGATTCATTTGTAAATGAGGTCGGAGTAACACCAAGTAACTATCTTCTATCTTTAAAAATGAATAGGGCCGTAGAGTTAATTTCAGAGAAAACGCATATGATTACGGAAATCGCATTGACCCTTGGCTATTCAGACCTTTATTCCTTTTCAAGGGCTTTCAAAAACTATTATGGTGTCTCACCAAATCAATACCTTGCAAAAGAATAAGTGTCCATAAATGAGAAGGACATAATCCTATTGAAACGAAAGGTAACCTATGTGCTCCCTATGCTGAAAGTACCTGCATGGGGAGCCTCTTATTTGCCTTCTATTTTTTTATTCTGCCTTGACGGGAAGTTAATGTGTTTTCTGAATATTTAACTGGATATCCTCGGTGGGCAATCCCCTTATATTCAATTCTATCACCCTTTCTGAGGTGTTTTTTATAGATGCTACAATCATCCTTTAATAGACCCAATCATAACCCCTTTAACAAAGTGCTTTTGTACAAATGGATACATTACAATGACTGGTAAACTAGCAATGACAATTACCGCATACTTCATACTTTCAGCCAGCATTACCTGGTTCACCATCTCAAAGTCCATAACGGCATTTTCCATAGCAGACTGATTTTGAATGAGTATTTCCCTTAAAATAATTTGCAGGGGATATAAACCATCGCGATCTAAATAAATTAAGGCATCAAAGTAAGAATTCCAATGACCTACAGCATAAAAAAGAACCATTACGGCAATAATTGGCTTTGATAAAGGGATAACAATCTTTAAAAACAGTTTAAAATCACCGCAGCCATCTATTAAAGCTGCTTCTTGCAATTCCCAAGGGATACTACTCTGGAAAAATGTACGCATAACAATCACATTATAGGTTGCGATCGCATTTGGAATGACCATAGCCCAAATAGTATCGATCATCTCTAAGTTTTGTACAATTAAGTAGGTTGGAATGATTCCCCCCTGGAAAAACATTGTAAAAACAATAATCAACATAAAGATGTTTCTTCCTGGCAGATCCTTTCTTGACAGTGGATATGCTAGTAGAGTGGTTAATACTAGATTAATAAATGTTCCTAAAACTGTATATACAACTGTGTTTTTATAGCTATTCCAAATCCGTCCGTCTTGAAATACCTGTGCATAAGCATCGAGCGTAAACCCCTTCGGATATAACCACACCTCTCCACTGAGAATCTTAGTGGGCTCACTAAAGGATGCACTTACCACAAAAATCAGTGGATACAAAACAATGATAATAATCATAACTGCAATCGTGTAAATAACGATATTAAAGATCTTATCTTCGGAGAATTTCTTTGTAATCATACTCACCCCCATGTCCTTCTTACCATAAGCTTGTTTCTGCTTTTTTCTTTCCTAGCTGATTAATTAATATCAGTAATATAAAATTAATCACAGCATTAAATAAACCGATTGCAGTTGTGTAACTGTAGTCACCGTCTAAAATACCTTTTCGATAGGTAAAGGTTGCAATAACATCGCTTGAAGACAGATTTAGATCATTTTGCATTAATAAAATTTTTTGAAAGCCAATGTCCATAAAATGGCCGATATCCAAAATTAACAGAATGATAATTGTAGGTAAAATAGCTGGAATGGAAACATGGATAACCCTTTGCAGTCGGCTGGCACCGTCAACTCTTGCTGCTTCATACAATTGTGGGTCCACACCACTCAGTGCCGCAATATAAATAATCGACTGCCATCCCATGTCGGTCCATATGTTTGAACTAATAAAAAGAAATTTAAACCATTCCGGTTTTTGCATGAACGGAATTGAATCAATGCCGAAATGACTTAACGCAATATTCACAATCCCATTCTCAGGATCCAAAAATAAGCTTAACATCCCTACAACCACCACTACTGAAATAAAATGAGGAATATAAGTGATATTTTGCAGTGTTTTTTTAAACTTGTTCATTCTGATTTCATTAACTAACAAAGCTAATAGAATTGGAATTGGAAAACCAATAATCAAAGAGAATAGTTGAATGGTAACTGTATTTTTGATCAGTCTCCAAAAATAGTAGGAAGAGAAAAAACGCTTAAAGTGCTCAAACCCAATCCACTCGCTCCCCCAAAATCCATTCATGGGCAGATATTCTTTAAACGCAATCTGCAGTCCATACATAGGACCGTATGTGAAGATAACATACCAAGCCATGGGTAATAAGAGCATTAAATATAATTGATGTCGCTTCAAAATTTGCTTCCAGAGCTTCTTTTTTGGATTAGGAACTGGAACCGTCGCTTTTGACTTTCGATGGGCAATTTCAGGTTTAAGGTTCATTCATTCGCCTCCATACAAATAAAAAGGGATGAGACTGAGACATTACTAAAATGCTAAGCTTCAAAAATGAACAACGCATTACCTTAGCGGAGGTATATGCACAATAATAGTTCGTTTTTTTCTTTGGTGAAGACGCCTCGCCCCAGTCTCGTTTCCTAATGTTTATTTAAATTGTTTATCATAGGCATCCTGATAATATTCTTCAAGTTGATCTATCCCTATGTCTTGCAACTGTGAAACATATTGATCCCAAGCATCAAAGCTAAGGTCCCCTGTGATGAATTTTGCTCTGCTTTCATTGGCATATGTGTCAAGATCATCTAGTATGTCAAATACCTTTTTCGACGCATTTTCCTCAAATATTGGGGCAGGATACACTTCCTCCAAAACATAAGGCTCCATCTTTGAAGCAGCTTCAGCATCTATTGGCGTATTTACCGCTCCTGCTGTTTTAAGTGTTGAATATTGTGGTGTACCCCCTCCTGGTCCTGGAAAAGCAGAGCCAGTGCCTTTGGACAAATTACGAACTTCATCTGTATATTGCGGCAAACCTTCTTCATCATACTCAAAGGTCTTTCCTTCCTCGCCATATGCGAAAAACATGGAACCTTCGTCCCCGTCATAAAGATAATCTAACCAGCGAATAGACGCTTCCGGGTATTCATTTGAAGCAGAAATTGCAAATGCTCCTGTATCGCGAGGAATTGGGCTCGAAACATAGCCTTGATCTCCATCTGGGCCTTTAACAGGCGCTATCCCTTTATATTGATCAGCAACCTGTGGAAAAGCGTCAGCAGCTTGATTGGTAAATAGACCAAGTTCACCTGATTGCATCTGAGCAATGTATTCAGCATATTCTTGGTCCATTACTTTATGACCAATCAAACCTTCTCCATAAAGTTTGTTCAAATACATTAATAATTCTTTATATTTATCATCTGTTAACCAAATATGAACCTTGTCATTGTCAATATTAAGGCTATAGCCCATTTGTCGATATAATCCCCATGACCCACTAAGCCCATTAACAAGGTCTTGTACGCCGCTTGTTAGAAATGGCGTACGGTCAGGATACTTCTCCTTAAACGCCTTCAATAAGTTATATAGATCATCCGTTGTTTCTGGTTCATCCATATTGACATCTTCAAGCATTTGCTTATTGATCCACAGCTTATTGGTTCTTTGTACCAATGGTTCAATAACACTTGACATTCCATAAATATGACCATCTGGTGAGGTTACTCCTTTTTTCACCTCAGGATACTTATCAAAAATGGATTGAATGTTTGGTGCATACTTCTCAATTAATCCTTCCAATGGAACTAACGCGCCGCTGCTGCCATATTTCATTAAATTGTCATTAGAAATATACGCTTTATAGAAGATGTCTGGCAGTTCCTTTTTACCGAATACTAGATTTTTCTTTTCATCAAATCCCTCAGCTGGTACATCATTATAATCAAACTTAATATTGGTCTTTTTTTCATACTCCTGAAACATAAACATATCTTTATATGGCCCATTTGCGGCAGATCTAGATGCAAACATCGTTAATGTAATAGGTTCATCAACAATTGGGAAACCTTCCGCATTAAAATCATCTGACGGTTCTTCCTTAGCAGGGTCAGCCTGGTTTGAACTTCCTTTTGAACTACAACCTGAAAAGACGAGGCAAGCTGACGCAATCAATAACAGAACTAAAACACTTTTCTTCAAAACCGATTCCCCCTTTATTTAATTCATTACAATAGGACTAATTTATGAAACGGTTTTCATTGAAATTTATATCCCCTTATCCTGGCACAGAAATCACCTTTTAAGATAATCCCCTCCCTGATTTCGTCCTTTTTGTTGCCTTTCCCAACTGTAAAAAAAATCTGATTACACCACCTCCGCATGAATGATAGCGCATTCATAATGAATGGAGGAAAAACATCCTTTAGTATCAGCAAGGTTTCCTCCCATTCTCTTGGGCCATAACCACCTCCTCAACGATCCGAGGAACATCCATAGGATGCCCCCAGAAAGGATAAGATTTCCTAGTGCTTTTATGCACCTTCCCATTTCTCGATAAGCGAATTGGCCGCTGCCCTCAGAACCCCGTGCAATTCTTTAGAAATCAGCTCTTTTTCTTGCTGATAATCAAGCAATTGCTTGAAACCTTCCATATGTTTGCTTATCTTCTCAGCTGCACCTTTTTTCTCAAATTGACTTACAGCTGTTAAGTGGATCTTGAGAGATTGATAATCTTTTTCTGATAAATCCTGCTGACGATCCTTGAGGATTGATAGCAAATCATTAGTACTAGGCTCTAGTGGTCGCACAAAGATATTATCGTATTTTGTATCACTGAAGTGACTACGAACACCAACCTTGCCATGAATAAATGCGGTAGCACTATGATCATCGTAATCTATTTTTGGTTTGTCCATGTCCCCAACATAAATCTTAATATTTGTTCCACTTGCAACTACTTTAATATGTTGCCATTCATCTATTGGATCATCTAGTTTGGCTCCTTTGAGGTAAGCCCAATTGTAGTTAAATTTACCGAGATGAACGCCATCTTTATTAATATATGCAATATATCCTTGTAACATATCGGCATTATTGTGGTTGAGTTCTTTTCCGTGGGCAGGGTTATTTACCCTAAATAGGATACCACCATCACCTTTACCATCCACAACCTGGATATCCGCTTCAACGATATAATTATGCCAAGCACTATCGCCAATCACTGACTTACCAAATGTCCCTGCCCCTGAGCGATACACACCCTCTTGTTCCACTTCTTGATACTCATCTTGTTCAATAAAACTAAAATGATGGAAATCGAACTCACCATTGACTGTTTCTACCTTAATCGTGTGTTCTCCGGCAGGCAATGAAATATTTTCCTTAATCACACTCGCCCAATCATCCCATTCCCCTGTTCGCGGAATATCGATTACTCCTGTGAGATCTATTTCATCATCTAACCATAATCGTACTTGACCCTCCTGTTGTTTGGTTGTGACGTTTATATCTAATACGTAGTCACCACTTTTGGCAATATCAACATTGTATTTATACCATTCATCCGTTTGATTCCACCCAATATTAAACGTGCCATCCGGATGATTGCGAATATCTACACGATCATAGCGATATTTGCCTCCGATATTTCGCGGGGTTTTGTCATGATAGGCGACACCTTCACCACCAGTCATATAATCGACCGCCATCACTTTCCCTGGCAAGGAATGAGTACGATCAAATGTATCGAAAATCATTTTTGTAAAAGATAATTCGCCATCGCTCACTTCAATCTTTAGCGTATGTTTTCCTTTCGGTAAATCTAAATCGGAAATGGAAATATTCTCCCAATCCTTTTCTCCATCCGTAACAGGAATGGTAACACTTTCCATTACATCTATTCCATCATCTAACGAAATACGTATTTTCGTAGCTTCATCGGAATTATTGGCAATGAAATCAAGTCCATATTTAGCCGATTCGGATATGTTTACATTATATTTGATCCATTCTCCCTTTTTTAAATCGTGGATGGCATATCCACCGTCTGGATCAGGTTGACTATCTACCGCATCATTTCTAAATTCACCATCGGTATTTGAATCGGAATGGACATGATAAGCAACACCCTCGCCACCAAGATTATAATCTTCTGCTTCAATTGTGCCTGGGATTGGTTTGTGGATATCAAAAGATCTAAAGTGAAATTTAGCGATATCATATTCACCTTCCACAATTTCAATCTTTAGCGTATGTTCCCCTTTCGGCAATTGTATATCTTCCATCCTCAGCATCTGCCAATCATTCCAGCCTTCTGTCGCGGAGACATCAACTATACCTGTTAAATCAATATCATCATCTAACCAAAATCGTACTTTTGCATCCTCAAATGTCGTGGCATATTCCATTTCCAGATTGTAGATTCCTTCATCTTGAATAGCCACATTATATTTTAACCATTCACCTGTTTGATTCCAGCCAACCGCTGTTCCGCCCCCTGGCTTATCGCGAATATCAACAGCATCATCTCTTAGCACACCGCCTATATTTTCTGGGGTGGTATCATGAAAGGCTACACCTTCTCCCCCAGTAATGTAATAGGCTGCTTGAATATCTCCGGGAATCGGTTTAAACCCATCAAATACACTTTCGGAATCTTGATTGGTATCCACTCTCCAAGATCCTTCATAACGATCCCATCCGAAATCAAACCCATCATTAAAATCTTCCAAAACAATTGGTGCATCCTTGTACTTACTAATCTCAAAACTAGCAAAGGATAAAGAACCTTGAGTGACTTCGATTTTCAGCTTCTGTTTTCCTTTTGGCACAGAAACATGATCAATTATAATGTTTTGCCAGTGCCCATCAGTATTTGGAATGCTGACAGTATCAGTCAAATCCTTGTCATCAAGCGACAATCGCACTTTTGCTTCATTGTTGTCTGTAGCCACTCTTAAGCTAATACTATATTGACCTTTTTCTTCTACATTGACGTTATATTGCAGCCAATCTTTTTTCGCTAGCTTGACACTATATCCACCTTCAGAATTTTCTTGAGTATCCACTTCATCCTGCCGATACGTATGATTTAATTCGCCGTTGGAAATGTGGTAGCCAGTGCCATCCCCGCCTGAATTATAATGAACAGCTTCCACTTTACCTGGCAAAGGTTTATGGAAATCAAATACATTACTGCCATTTACCTTATTACTTGTTGCAATATAACCAAAGGAGGCATATACATCGCTTGTTGTATAGCCAATTTTCCCACCATGTAAAGAATCAATATCCCTTGTTTGTTTATTCATTCCATCTACAAAAATAGTAAACTTGGAATCTTCCTTTTCAACTCTGATTTGGTGCAACTGTTTAAAATCGAAATCAGTAGGAAGTGTTGATTCCTCCCAGCCTTGTTCAACACCATCAACAAAGAAATTAGTTTCTATTTTATTAGCTTTTGAATTCAACACAGCGATTCCGTAATTTCCTTCATCTTGGTAGGAAAATACCGCACCATAACGAGGAGACGCACTTTCACCATTATCCATGAAAGTCATGTTAAATTCGGCTGTATAGTTTGCTTCTGTCTTGTGATTGGTGATAAGCCGATGCCATGTAGTATCATTTATTGACTTTTGTTCCAGTCCATGGTCACGGATCGACCAACTACCACCATTAATCTTTGACCACTCTGCACCTATATCATTCCGTTTAAAACGATCACTAAAGTCCGGTAAGCTTGGATTCTGCTGCTCAAATGTAGTTGGACCCAGCACCGTCATTTTATCCCCATTCCATGCAATCCGATCCATATTGATAAAGCGGCCAGGATTTGCATGACTATGATAGACAATAAACTCTGAATCTAGATCAGGACCTCTTATCATGGAGTTATGCCCTAGTCCAACATTTTCACCTTCTGTATTAAGAAGAATTGGATTCTGCAATGGCTTCTCTGTAAAATTTTCCGTTGGTGAATCACTAGTAGCATAATCAATACGATAAGCTTTGCTCCAAACATGATTACCCACATAAGTCATATAATATTGTCCATGCCTTTTAAATACCGTTGGAGCTTCTGTCCATCCGTCCATTTCTGCTCCCGTATTTATGGCTGGACCAAAAGTATAAGGATCCTCCATTTTGTATGCACTGATGCGATTGGATCCAGTACCGTAGAAATACCACTGCCCATCATCATCAATAAAAACGTGACCATCAATTCCCATGCCCAGATTTTCTGTTTGTTTTACAAAAGGACCTAATGGGCTTGAGCTTTTATAAACATAATGCCCATTGCCACCTGGAGATGTATACATATAAAATTCTCCATTCCAATATGTCACCTCAGGCGCATAAGCTGCTTTTGTACTGGACTCCTCAGTGACCAGTCCAGCGTAATCCCAGTTTATTAGATCTTCCGATGTCCAAGCCTTGACACCACTCTTATCATCAACAGTACTTACATAAAGGTAATAGGTTCCATTATATTTTAAAATGTGAGGATCTCCTTCTCCATAGAAATCCCCATTTTCCCATTCCCACGAATCCGACAAATCAAAAGGATTACTGTATGCAAATGAAATACTAGGGAATATGAATAACCCACCTATTATGAGAAGCACACGTAAAAACCACATTGTGAACATAACCTCCTTGTATGATTATTCCAAATTTTTCTGACCTAAAAAAAGGAGAGGAAGAGTAGTGAACTCCCCTTGTCTATTTGTTGTTCAAAGTTAAGCTGATTCGTCATTCCTATTCACCCCACTAAGATCTACTTCATGTTTGGTTTGTTCGTCAACATTTTTTTTCTCCTATTAATCTCGTTTAGACACAAAACACCGCTTGAATTATCCTAAAGCAAGGTATCAAGCGGTGTAGGTTCTACTCATTCAAGTTCCTTACTTAAGGTTAATGTCTCGAATTTTTCTCAAATCTATTTTTGGTTGTCTGTCTTCAGTCAGGAGTCCATTAACCTCTTGTTGAACATCTGTTATTTGGGTATAGCAGAAGCCACAAATATAATCTATCTCCTTAATGGCTTGAGTGATCGACTCAAATCTTTTCAAAAACTCTTCCTCATTTTTCACTTGATTCCCATAACCCCAGCCTTTTTCCGAGCTAAAGGCAATGCCTCCATATTCACTGATAATGATCGGTTGGCCTTTATATTCGTAACCCTTAGCCATTGCATGCTTATGTTTATTGAAAGCAATTTTATTTTCAACGATAGTTTCTAGATCCTTATACCGTTCTGAAAACTCTTCTCCCATTTCTACATAATCATGTAAGGTTAAAATATCTGAAACCGTATGCTCCCAGCCATCATTGACAATAACTGGTCTCATACTATCAAAAGCTTTGGTCAGATGATAGATTCCTTCAGTAAACTGCTGTTGCTTCACATCTGTATAAATATTTTTAACTCCCCATGACTCATTAAAAGGAGTCCAAGTAATAATGGAAGGATGATTATACTGCTGCTCGACAACTTCTAGCCATTCCTCTGTAAAATTTTGCATCGCTTCTTCTGAAAACTCATAAGTGGCAGCCATTTCCGACCAAACGAGCAACCCTTTCTTATCAGCCCAGTAGAGAAAACGTTGATCTTCCACTTTCATATGTTTACGAACACCGTTATAGCCCATTTCCATTGTTTTATCGATGTCCTCCAAAATGGCTTCCTCTGAAGGCGGTGTTAAATGACTATCCAGCCAGTAACCTTGATCTAAGAGCAATCTCTGGTAGATTGGGATGTTATTCAATAGGACATTTCCATTTTCAATCGATATTTTTCTCATGCCAAAGTAAGATTCAACTTGATCCAGTATTTCTCCATTTTTATAAAGGGTAAAAACGACATCATAAAGATTGGGATGCTCTGGCCCCCACAACATCACTTTCCAATCAAAATGATCACTGGCAATGTTTACTTTCGATGTGTGCTTCGGCCGATGGATATCGATACTAAAGGATTTAATCGACATTTGATTAAAGGTGATCTCCGTCTTCAACGTTAGATCATCACTAATATCAGCCTCTTCTGGAAGCTGGTATGAAAACTCTACTGATTCTGTATCAATATCTGGCGTAATTTTTACCGAATCAACATGCACTTCATTCAAAAATTCCAGCCATACCGTTTGCCAAATTCCCGTTGTTTGTACATACCAGCAACCAAAATTCTTATCAAGCCAGCGTTGTTTTCCTCTAGGTTGATGGCAGCTATCACTATCTTCACTTTTCACCACGATATTCACTTCACGATTCTCATCGATAAATTCGCTAATATCAAAAGAAAAAGCAATTTGTCCCCCCTGATGTCTGCCCACAAACTTGCCATTTACCCATAGCTTTGTAATATAATCGGCAGCCTGAAAATGTAAAAGGACCTTCTTATCTTTATATTCCTCAGGAACAGTTATTTGTTTTTGATACCATATATTAGCGCAAAATACTTCTTCGCCAATGCCGCTTGCCTTCGTTTCATATGTAAAAGGGACAATGATTTTTTGTTTGAGATCCCCAGACTCGTACCACTTTTCCTTTTCCCCTATATTGTTCTTATCAAAGGCAAAGTTCCATTCTCCATTTAAATTTAGCCAATCCTCTCTTGCAAAATGAGGTCTTGGATATTCTTTTCTTGGGATAATATTTTGATCCATTTAGTACATTCTCCTTATCGAGTTTATTCATAAAGCCCAGTAAAAATGGCACTTCGAGATCAAGAAACTTCGACTAAGTACTGACATGTCCTGTACCGAACATCGAAGTCACCACATTCTGTGGAAGTTCGTTGGCGGGAAGCTTTCCTTGTGCTCGAACTTTCGACGTACAGGATGCATTAGTGTCGGAAGCTTGCGATTGACGTCAGCGTAGTCGCCGACTTGGTCCTTTTTATACTTCTTTCTGAACACTCAATTATTGTATAGATTTAATTGTCAATTCCTTAAAATAAACGTCTGAGTATCCTGATCTTATTCCTACTTTTCCGTTCATAAAAGCCATTGGATCTTTATAGGAAATAATTGGCTCTTTTTCATCATCCAAATAAACGTTCATTTCATTACCCTTGACCGAAACACGTAAATGATATTCTTTTCCTCCATCCAGTGAAACAGTTGACGACTCTAGTAAGGTAGAGTTATAGTTTAACTTTTGTAAAGTTACTTCTCTTGCATTGAAAGCAATATAATAACCCATCAACGAATCATCTACTTGATGTTTAAACTCGGATTCATTGGTGACTCTTAATAACAATCCTGCTTCATCCATCAATTCATCATTGATTTCAAATGTCAAATCTGCTTCAATATCTGTCCACTTCTCATCACCTAAGTACATCTTCATATCTTCACTAGAATTAGAAACAGCTCCTATCTCAGGTAGTTCCCAGCGCCCATGGATATCCTCTGTTTCCACTTGCTCCAATCCATCTTCAATATCAAATTTTTCATCAGAGACAAGATTAAATTCTAAATGGTCAATCTCCACTTCTCCACTTTTCAGCAAAAGTTTTAATACATGAAAACCCTCATCTATATTCATTCTGCCGAGTCGAACTTTAAGCAAACTAGTATCAACATCCATATCTTCCCTTTTCACCTTAAATGTCTGTTGCTTTTCGTCATCTATCGATACTCCGAATGAAAGATTTTTTTGAATGGAGTTTGGATTTATAACTGCATTTACCTCATACAATCCCGTTTTACTTGCATTTACTTTATACTTAAGCCAGTCACCTTTATCTTTTAGAGCCACAGAATAGGAACCATCCTCACGTGATTGAACAGGTACATTCTCCCGGTATTGATTTTCTTTTGAAGGTTCTTTAATCGAATACCCTCTATTTTCCCCCTCCAAGTAATGAACAGCCTCAATCGTGCCAGGTAATGGCTTATATAATTCCACATCACTTGAATGATCAACTTGGTCAGAGAATGCGGTATATCCTAAAGACATGCTCGCATGTTTCATTTGATAACCTATTTCTCCTGCACCAAAATCAGACGCTTCCACTTCTATTTTTTTCATGCCATCCAAAAATACGATTGTTTTATCTTTTCTATTTTCTACTCTAATAGTATGCAGATAGCTAAAATCAAATTCTTGAGGAAATGCAGCCTCATTTAAGACTTTGCTCTTCCCATCCACTACTTGTAAAAGTTCTATTTTATTTCCTTCCAAATCAATCGATACCGCACCATAATTTTGATCATCCTGATAAGAAAATTGGATTGCCAGCTGCGCATCCTTTTCAATTGTCGCTGCTGCAAAATTAAACTCCGCAGTAAAATGATCCTTTGTCTTAGCCTCACTTAACCAATTGTTCTTAACCAGTTCACTTTCTTCCCATCTCTGTTCAAAATCAGCTGATTCCGGTACAGGAGTCGGGTAGTGGGTTGGACCAAGCACATCCAACTTTTTCCCATTAAAGACCATCCGATCGATATTCATTTTGCGTACAGGAGGGCCCTCAGCCGAACGGCCAATGAGATTATGGTATATAGCATAATAAGAATCTAGATTCGGACCCATCACAATGGAATTATGACCAAGCCCATTAAACTCATCTTCAGTACTGATTAGAACCGGATTATGTTCGGGAACTTCATATCCTTCTAATGGGCCTTGTTCAGAAACCGCATAATTAATTCTGTACCCTTTACTGAAAACATGATTTCCTGTATACGTCATATAATAGAGATCATTATTCTTAATAATCATTGACCCCTCTGTCCAATGATCGAGAAAGACATTTGTTTCCACACCTTCCTCAAATGTATACGGATCTTTCATTCTATGGCCAACTATTCCCTTATTTCCTGCATGAGTAAAATACCACGAGCCATCATCATCAATAAAAACAGATCCATCGATAGACATTCCAAGATTCTCCGTTTCAATTTTAAAAGGGCCAGTTGGACTCTTACTACTTAACACATAATGTCCATTTCCGGCTGGCGACGTATACATATAAAAGGTTCCATTCCAATAAACAACTTCAGGTGCATAAGCAGAAGTTGTCCGCTCATCCTCTGTCACTAACCCTTCGTATGTCCAATTAATTAAATCTGTGGAACTCCATGCTTTAATTCCTACTCTGGCATCCTTTGTACTCACATATAAATAATAAATCCCGTTATAACGGAAAACATAAGGATCACCATTACCATAATCCGGCCATTCGTCAGCCAACTCAAATGGATTAGCGTAAGTCTGCATCTTATCCATATTTACATCCACCTCTACTTCCTCTATTTGCGTACAAGCTGTTAACCCCCATAGCATCAGACTTAAATAAAGGAGCGTAAAATATTGTTTTCGGTTCATGCCAATTTGTAACCTCCAGAAACATTCAACTTACTTTAAATGCGTGTTCAAAAAGAAGGATAAAAGCGCGGAGTCCAGTCTCCGACATTAGTACATCCTGTACGTCGGAAGTTCGCGGAGTCCTGCAGGCGCATATCACAAACATGTTACGATTGTTATTGCAGATTTAGGCCAACAGGGCATTGGTCAGGACGACGCGAACTTAGCTGTTCATCCACTTGATCCTTACTTTTTGAACATCCTCTTTAACTATCCTTTTATACCACTGATCGCCAATGATTGAACAAAATGCTTTTGTGCTGCCAAAAAGATGATCACACATGGAATCATGGATATAATGGATGCAGCCAATATCAATGGATAATTTGAAGAGCCCATATACTGTGCCTGCATTGATGCGATTACGACCTGTAAGGTTTGTTTCTCTGGAGAATGCAAATAAATTAATGGACCGAGAAAGTCATTCCAAATTCCCATAAAACCTAATGCCGCTTGGGCCGCAATAGCCGGTTTGGCGACAGGTATAACAATAGTAAAAAAAGTCCGGATAAAACCGCTACCATCTATTTTGGATGCATCAATTAATTCATCAGGCAAGGCACTCTGTAAAAATTGTCTTAAAAAGAACACGATCACAATATTGCCAAATAGACCTGGTAAAATTAAAGGTAACAAAGTATCCACCCAATTCAATTTAGAAAACATAATAAATTGTGGAATCATCACGACTGCAAAAGGAATCATCATCGTACCTAATAGCGCTAAAAAAATCGTTTCTTTAAAAGGAAAGGCAATTTTAGCGAAAGCATAAGCAGCCATCGTGGAGGTAAAAATGCCAATCACCAATACAAAAATGACAACGATAAGTGTATTGGTAAATCCACTGAACAGCGGGACTTCCTTCCAGACATCGATATAATGTTGAAACGTTGCTGGGTCGGGAATCCATTGCGGTGGCATTTGAAATATATTTTTTTGATCTTTTAATGAGGTAGAGATTGACCAAGCAAAAGGTACGAGCATCGCCACTGATCCAACTAACAGTATAGCAAAGGCCCAAATATTAATAATTTTTTCACTTCTCATACCTTCACCCTCCTATCCTTCATAAACCCAGTGTTTAGATAATTTGAATTGGATTAACGTTACAATAAAGACAATCACACCTAGTATCCATGCAATCGAACTGGCATATCCCATATTGTAATATTTAAAACCATGTTCAAAAATATAGAATACAATCGTAGCCGCACTATATTCAGGGCCTCCGTCATTAGCGAGAACATAAATTTGACTGAAAGACTGAAACGCCCCGATTACTCCCATAACAAGAACAAAGAAATGAATAGGTGATAACAAAGGAAAAGTAATCTTTACAAACTTTTGGTAAATATTCGCCCCATCCACTTCCGCTGCTTCATAATAAGAACTTGGAATAGATTGAAGTCCTGCTAGATAAAGAATCATATTACTTCCCAATCCTGTCCAAACGCCAATAATGATGAGCGCTGGTTTTACCCAAGATGCACTTCCTAGCCAGTTAGGACCTTGTATTCCGAACCATTCCCAAAGCATATTATTTAAAAGTCCAAAATCATAATTAAGAATCCACTGCCAAACAAGTGAAACAGCAATAATTGGAGTGATAACCGGAATATAATAGATCGCTCTAAAAACGCTAATCCCTCTGATCTTTCTGTTCATCATAACGGCCAATATTAATGAGAGGATCATCCCAATTGGGATTCCAATCATGAGGAAGATGGTATTATAAATAGATTTAAAGACCTTTTCGTCTCCGAGAAGTTCTTTATAATTACCTACTCCTGCAAACGTAGGTTTATTAATTAGATCCCATTCAGTAAAGCTTAAACCAATTGACCAAATGGTAGGAATCAATCCAAATAAGAAAAAACCAATTACTGGAGCTGCAACAAATAAATAAGCCCACATGATCTCTTTCTTTTTATATCCGGGAATTTTAGAACGGTTTTGTTTGGAAGGGACCTTTTTCTTGGTCTCCATAAGCAACTCACTCAAAATTCTCCCTCCTTTTGTTTAGGCTCTTTTCTTAAACGTTAATGATCATTTTTAATAACGAGAAATTGGAAATGTTTACCACCCAAGAAAAGAGCTACTAACTTTGTAAAAACCGCTAAACTTCATTAATTATGTGTAAAAGCCGACTTTTGAGCTTTTACAAAAAGAATGAAAGGGCTGGGAAAAGGTAATTTGCCTAAATAGCAAACCGCCCATTTGCAAACGCATTCTTTATTCCCCAGCCACTTTATTGGATCACTTCAAGTTTCCCTTTTTGTACAGTTCCTCCATTTTAGGTTTAGCTTGTTTAACCCAATCCTCGACAGACATTTCTCCGTTCCAGACCTTTGCTGCTTCCTGATTAAAATAATCAAGCCACTGAACATCTGGTGATCTCCAACCGTTGTTTGGTTTACCATAATCCTCAATAATATTAATAAACTCTTGACGGTTTTCTGGAGCCTGATCCATATTTAAAAATTCGTCTTCTGCTAGACTCTTTAGGTTTGGTACTTGTTGTCCTAACTCCATAAATTGCCTTTGTCCGTCTTCATCCAATGATAAGTAGGAAGCAAGAGCAAACGCCTCATCAGGATGTTCTGTTTTTTTGGAAATAACAAATCCCATAGAGCCAAGCCAAGTTGCCGTTTCCCCCGTATTAGGACTAGCTGGCCAAGGTGCTAAATCCCAGCCAAATGGCAATTCCCAAAAACTTGGTTGATCCCAAGGGCCCATTGCGAACATTGCCACTCCTCCAGATACAAACCTTGTGTAGGAATTTTGCGCTTCTTCCGCTTCTTGGGATGGTGATACTTTATGCTTTTGACTTAAATCTGCGACAAATTGCATCGCTTCGATAAATTCGGGTGTATCAATTTTTGCCTCACCCGTATCATAGTCTATAAAATCCGCTCCATTACCCCAAACAGCATTTTCTAAAGGAAAACCCGCGATCCCAAATTGATCCGTTTTCCCATCACCTTTTGTATCTTTTGTTAATTTTAACGCAGCATCTAACATGTCATTCCATGTCCATTCTCCAACCTCTTTAGATGGATACTCTACCCCAGCTTCATCAAATAAGTCTTTGTTGTAGACCATTGCCCATGGTCCCACATCTTTTGGCAAGCCATATAAATCTCCCTCGCCTACTGTTGAACCATTATATCGATATCTGTCTAATGCCTGATCCCAAACATTGTCCGGGTTAAAAATGTCTGTTTGATCAAGATATGTTTGTAAATTTAATAGTTGATCAGCGCCAGCGAATCGGGCGAATTCAGGTCCAGCAGCATAATACACATCAGGTTGTTTACCAGATGCAATTAATGTAGAGAGTTTTTGCGAATATTCTGCAGGCGGAACACTCGTATACTTTACCTTCACATTTGGATATTTTTCTTCGAAAGATTTAATCACAGATTGGAAAATTTTCTTCTCATCCGGATTTCCGTGTCCCATAAATGATAATTCAATTGTTTCTCCCTTTTTCTCTGATTCTCCTCCTGAATTACTCGAGTTACTACTGCATCCCGCGACAAAGAGAAACGCACTCAGAACAAGTACAAATAACCCATTTCTAACCCTTTTCATATTTGACCCCCTAGAAATGTAATCACTTACATTTACTATATTATTAGGTTGCCAGAACAAAATATATACTATATTTAGTATAAAATAGATTAACTATATTATTTTGGGTATAAAAAAATACCTAATAGATAGCTTATTAGGTAAAAGGCGGTGAGATGATTAAAATAGCTCATTGATAAACTTAACCGGGACAAAGACTCTTCTTGGCCGATAATCCCCCGTAAGTTGCTCTTGTAATAGTTCTATTGTTTGTTTGCTGCATTCTTCAATATCCTGTTGAATATAAGAAACACCCTCAATTCCTGAATAGTCAAAGGATATGATTTCAATCTCCCTGGCAGATTCTTTCTTTATCCTTTCCACGGCTATATTTGTATAGCGTGCTAATTCTGCATTCATAATAAAAAGCGCAGTAATATCTGGATTGCTCATCAAAAACCTCTTAATTAATAACGGGGTTTCTTCGATGGAAATTTTATTAAAGTTCAATAATAACCATAAATTTTTATTTACAACCAAATCATTTTTTAAGAAGGCTCGTTCGAAACCAATTGATCTCTCATTTGTAACAGTATTTGTAATTAGTGGTGAAATCAAGCCAATATTTTGATGGCCTTTGCGAATTAAATAAGAAATCACTTCAATTGTCCCTTTTTCATTTTCGGAAGAAACACTGTAGGTCCTAATATTTTCTAAATACCGATCAATTAACACGAATGGGAATTTATCCAATGAAAGTCTGAGGATCGACTCATTATATACTTCCTTTTCAGTTGGAAAAATGATAAGTCCTTTAACTCCCAATTCTTTAAACGTCTTAATTGCATTGCTTTCCTCAAACTGTGACTCTCTCGTAATTTTAACCATTAAATTATACTTATACTTCGATGCATACAACTCAATATAGTTAACTAATTCTTGTTCGATCTTTGTTTTCATACTAGGCAATATAAGCCCCACTATCCCATTGGAGTAATCCTCTGGACTCATCACAGATGGGTTTGACTCTTTTAGAAAGTCGCTTTCTGCTACAAATGTACCCTTCCCACGAATTCTCTCTACAATTCCTTCCTCTGCAAGTCCATTAAGTGCATTCTTTGTTGTAATTTGACTCACATGGAACTTTTCCATTAACTCCTTTTCAGAAAAAACCAAATCTCCTAATCGCAATTCTCCAGATTGAATCTGTTCTTTAATATATTCTTTTATCTGTTGATACAAAGGTATATTTTTTATAAGTCATCACCCAAGCCTATTGTTATACTAACTATATCTTATATACTAACAATGTATTTGTCCATTCTTTGATGATGAAGTTACATTTTAGGGTAGATATCTTATAAAAAATGCGCTTGGGTATATATAGTAATGGTATTTTCATTGAGAAATCGTATGGTGAAAGAACTAAGAGTTACCTTTCTATTCCTGACTTAAAATTTATCATAGGCTGATTTAATCGTAAATGTTTTATCCGAAAATATAAATCACTGTCATTTTTTCAATAAATTAATAACAATTATCATTTCGGTATACATATCCCACTTCCTTCCAATCGATTAAGTTTTCAGATGACAAAGCAAGATTTGATGACGAAGTTTTTGTAAGAGTCAAGTAAAAAATCTATTTCCTCAATAAATAAAAGTCATAGACCATCAGTTAGAGACATGTTTTAAAATTTGGCAGCGATCCGGCAGGCGCGCTTATATACTTCTGTAAGATATTCGACGGGCTCCATTTTTTTGTATAGGTCGTTCTCATGACGGTCTGGCTTGGAGTTTCTGGTCAATTCAAAGGTAAGGATATCGTCAAAGTCGCATTTTTTTAATCGCTCAACATTATAATCCCAGTCAGCGATCCCATCAAATGGTAGTAAATGGAGATCATCTATCCATGTAGTTTTCCCATTGTAGTCACGAATGCCAAGATTATCGTTTAGGTGGGTAATGAGCAGGCGGTCGCCGAAACGAGCAAGCAGATCCTGTGAATGGTTATAGCACATTTCATGACCGGAATCCCAGCAGAAGCCAACTGCTGGATGATCAGCGAACTCTTCCATGAGTGCAAATAGATATTCTTCTCCTTCGGTATTTTCAAGAGCAATTTTGACACCACTATTTTCAGCTGACTGGACAAGTTGCCCAAAACGTTCTAAACCGATCTGTGTGGGGGTGTGATCTTCAAAGCCAATAAAGGCATGTGCCACCATGATTGGAATTTCCCATCGCTTGCAATCTTCCAGACAAGCTAATAACTCTTCCAGTGCTACTTGACCACTCTCTTCATTATCGCCCCACATATCGGCGGAACGTCCGAATGGGGCATGGATGGAATGATAGATCATACCTGTTTCTTTAGCGGTATTTACCCATTCTTCCAGCGGAGAATCTGCTTGCCATCCCGTAAAGAATCCATCAAATCCGATGTTAGCAAACGTTTTTATTTGTTCATTCGTAGACAATTCGAAGCAGTCTGATGTAGCAAGACATAGTTTTTTCTTCCACATTATAAATCGCCTCTTTTCAAGTCATGTTATTTAGAATAAGCGCCCAACATTATCAGTGAGTTTATTTAAAATTGAAGATATTAGATTAATCAGTTCATGTATATACTATAGTTAGTATAAAATTGGATATAGACGAAGTTTTCAGTCCTTAGCTTTGCAGCACTTTTAACTTTTCAATAATCTAGAAATCTTGCCATCATTGGCAAAGTGGAGGTTTTACTGCCATTTGATTAGAGCATAATCTCTGTTTCCGCAAGGTTTCAATGGAAAAAGGCCACTTCCGGTAAAGGAAAGCGGCCTTTTCTATTGGCACTTCATTCTCTAGTCTTTAAAATTAGTGAGTTGGATTATTTCCAGGCATTTGCGGTTGGACTTGTGCTGGAGCATATCCATTCTGGATTTTTTGCATATCTTGCTGCGACAACTGCGGTACCTGATAGTAACCGTGCTTATTTTGGTAAAGAGATATTTCATAGGCCATTTCAATACAGTTTGGTAGAGAATCAGCAAGCACACGACGAACGACCGGGTTTGTCGTTTCCATTGCGGCAGCTGTTTTAACAGGAGCACCTGATTTAACAGCGTTTAACATGCTAAGCGCTATCATTTCATCATTAAGTTCTGTAGCAGATTGCATTGGTTTTTGTGGTTGACTTGTTGGTTGCATTCCATAAGTAAAATTATTTCCTTGATTCATCTTGTAACTTTGCGTAGGTTTAGCAGGATCTTGTCCTGATTGAAAACATTCTAAAGTGGTGTTATACTCATCTGCCATAAATTGCTTTTGACGCTCTAGAATATCGCGAAGCTCCTGATCTTGTACATGTTCACTTAGCATCGTATACGTGTTCATTGTGTTAATTACACCAGACAACACCTCGTGTACATCGAACATCTCGTGACCACCATGGTTCATTTGTGGTGAAACGGCTCCTGTTTCAACGTTTTGATTATTTTGCGGCTGTTGGAATTCCATTCTAATACCTCCTAAATTTGGTTTACTTGAGATAGTATGAGCCATTTGTCAAAAACTATCCGTTTCTAAAAAGGAACGGGCCAACTTCTCTATAAGAGAGGCTGCCCCGATTGGTTGATAATATGATTTTCCTTAGAATAAAAGCTTTCCTTATGTACTTGTCTTTTCTTCATATCTGTTTCGATCGTTTAGAGTTACGGTTGTATTCATTGGGAAATCATCTTCATTCTCCATTTACCATCTAAGTAGATTCCGTTCAAGTTCTATAATTGTTCAAATAACACACCACTTTTTGCTAATCTGTCAATATTTGGCGTACGAACAAATTCATTTCCGTAACAACCGAGTGTATCGAAACGTTGCTGATCCGTGCATATCCAAAGAATATTTGGTTGTTCCATTTTCCTTCCTCCCTATATGTGTAGTCTAATATACTGCTTATGCTTTAAAATTAAGTAATTCTTACATGATACTAAAAGCTACTAAAGATCTACAATGGTTAGTATAGTTAAATGAACATGCCCATCATCGTGTATGAACATGTTCATTTACATCGTAGATTCGGTACAATACAGTTAGGATTCCCTACTCATCACTCTCCGCGGATAGACATCTGTCCGCTCAGCCCATGTCTCCCAGATTCCTTTTAATTCGCTCACAAGTTCTGGATGCTGATCTCGTAAATTATGCAGTTCGGTCCGGTCATCATCGATATTATAAAGCTCCCAATCTCCTTCTTTAATTTTTGATAGTTTCCACGGGCCTTTTCGCACACCGCAATGTTGCTCATGTTCAAAACAAAACGTCCGCTCTTCCCTTCCCTCTCCCAAAAAGACAGGTACTAAACTATCCCCTTCCATTGGCAGAATTTGATGACCTCTATAGTGCTCTGGATAGGAAGCATTTGTAATATCAACCAATGTGGCCATAATATCAATGAAATGACCAGGTTGGTGATCAATCTCTCCTTGACGTTTAATAACCTCAGGCCAATGGGCTAACAATGGTGTACTAATCCCACCTTCGTGTCCATAGTGTTTATACAACCGAAGGGGCGTGCTACATGCGTTTGCCCAGCCCGAACCATAACTATGGTAAGAATCAGGTCCTCCCATCTTATCTAGATCTGCTTTTCGATGTAAAAAGTTAGAGGTTGTGATCCAATTATCAAATCCCCATGGATCCCACTCCGCACATGCCCCATTGTCAGAACAAAATAAAATCAGAGTATTTTCCAGTTCACCATTTTCTCGTAAATCCTCTATAACTCGTCCGATATTTTGATCCATCCGGTCAATCATCGCCGCATAAATGGCCATTCGTTTCACTAAATCCTTTTGTCGATCAGGATCAATCGAGTCCCACGCAGGGTTCGGACCTTGGATAGCCCGATCTCGATCCCAGTATTCTGACCGAGGTGTTAATGATGTATTTTCTCCAACAATCTTTAACTTCTTCATTCGTTCTAATCGATCTGCTCGAATTCGATCCCAGCCTTTTTCGTAAACCCTTTCATATTTGGCAATCTCCTCCTTTGGTGCTTGGAGTGGAAAATGAGGTGCATTATAAGATAGATAAAGAAAATATGGCTGATCGTCCGAACGCGAATCCTCAAGGAAATCTAGTGCATAATCAGTAATTGCATCTGTTGCGTAAAATTCTCCTTCGTTATATTGTCGTTTTGGTCGATTTTCAGGTAAGCGAGAATAGTCTTTTTGATCCCAAAAACTTGTAAATCCGCCTAGCATTCCATAAAAATCGTCAAAGCCTCGCTCTATTGGTCCCTTTTCCCCGACATGCCATTTTCCAGATAGATACGTATGATATCCACCTTCCTTTAACACCTCGGCAATCGTCACACATTGATCCTTTAGAAATCCACGATAACCAGGAGTTTCATAGTCTTCTGTCATTTCTCCGACACCAGCTTGATGTGGATATAATCCGGTTAACAACGATGCCCGACTTGGACAACAACGTGCTGAATTATAAAATTGTGTTAATCTTAATCCATCTTCAGCAAGTCCGTCTAAGTTAGGCGTTTGAATCTCACTTCCGAAGCTCCCCAAATCGGAGAATCCTAAATCATCGGCTAGTATCATTATAATATTTGGTTTTTCTGCAGCCATTTCCACCCCTCCAAACTTGTTTTCTTAAAAATTAGCCTTTTTGCGATACTCTTTATTTTTTATGAAAATGGAATCAGTTCTCCAACCAGCCCTTTTGTTCCTCGATAACTTCCCTAACTCGCTCTTCATATTCTCTTAAAATTTCTGAAACACTGCGATTCCCATTAGCCAACTCTTCAATTAAATCACCTCTAAATGAACCATCAAGTGCATAATCATAGATAGATCTTTGTTCTGGTCCACCATTATACGAGTTGTAAAAAAATGCCCCAGTATTTTTATCAGCCATGCGAGGTTCATCAGCGTAAATTTGATTTTGAATCTCTTCATTGGCTAAAGGCGTACTTAAGCCCAGTCTTACTTGCTCTGTTTGATATTCATCTGATAAAAGATAAGCAATTGCTTCAAAAGCCTCATCTTTGTGTTCACTCGTTGCAGCAACACCAAGGGCTGATCCACCTTGAACAGGGGCTATTTCTGGTCGATCCTCAAAGGTCGGCCACGACACCAAATCCCAGTCCAATCCTGTTTCTTCTTCCACTCGAAGTAATGGTCCGACATCTTTAAAACGAGCGGATATCGCCGTCTGTCCCTCTAACACCCATGGAGGTGCTTCATTCCCAGGTATTTGTCGCATATCTCTATATACTTCAAATCCAGCTTTTAAACCTTGTGAGTCAGCAAATATTGGTTCATCCGTTTCCGGATCAACATAAGTAATATCATATGCTTCTCCCACAAAGAATGGATTCCATATTTCCAAACCATAATATTGGGTACCATCATATTCCCTGGTTAGCTGTCTACCCAGATCAAGTACTTCATCCCATGTCATACCATCGGTAGGATATTCAACACCAAATAGATCAAATATTCCTTTGTTGTAAAAAAGAGCTAAAAGATCAGGCTCATAAGGAAGTAAATATAATTCTTGGTTAGGGGCATACGAACGAATACGCGACAACAAGCCGGGTTCAATTCGTTCTAGATCAAATCCATGTCCCTCCACTAATTCATCCATATCATATACTAACTGCGATTCCATATAGAGTGATACCTTAGAAGCATTAAACACCTCGATAATATCAGGATGAACTTGTGCCGCAAGCATTTCCTCTATACCTTCCCTACTCTGAGCTATGCTATGAAATTCAATTTTAATATGGGGGAATTTTTCTTCAATGGCTTCTTTTGCATCGTTATAGCGATCTGGATTATCAGTTGACCAAATTAGCGTAATATCTCCATTATCTTCACTCTTATTAGAATTAGCATTTTCTTGTTTGGAACATGCACCAAGAATAAGTAATATTATTAACGATAAACAAATATTTAAGGAAAACCGATTCATCTTCTAACCTCCATTTTCAAAAGCATATCGTCCAACTTTCTATAGTTATAAGCGATTAATCCTTTGATTCATAGGGTTTAGAACGCATCTTCCAAGCCATTGAAAAACAAGTCCGACGAGTAAGATTTATGCCCTGCTATTGATTCTTTTTAAATTCTTTTACAAGGGTTTCTGCTTCTTCCTGAGCCTCACGCAAAATCGTATTCACATCTTTATTTTCCACAGCCAATTTCTTCCTAAGATCCATCATAATCTCATCAAGTTCTTGGTTAAACGGAGAGGGCTTACGATCGGGCGACGGGTCAACAGTGAAAATATCCTGTAAATGTTTCCCTTCATACGCATTTGAACCAGCGGCGTACGATTCGCGGATATCCGAGTTGTCCAGCACAGTCACTCGGTTCACTTCCTCGCTTAAATACCGTTGTGCATCATCTGTCACCATTTCGGCCGCAACATGCAAGGCAGCCTCCCTATTCTTGGCAGTCTCGGGAACGACAATTGCATGATAATCAACATTCCGACCGAGCCCCGGCGTACTGACAAACGAAGGGAAGGAAGTAATATCCCAATTTAACCCAACTTCCTCCATTGTTGGAATGTTCTCCGTTACCTCCGTTACCCAGACAGGAATCATTGCCAATCGTCGTTCTTCCATAAAGGCACCCATCCCGCCATATCCATAATTCTCTTCATTCTGACCGACCATCCCAGGGATACTGTACACTTGTGCGTATACATCTATAACTTCCTTAAAATCATCTGTCATCATATCCACATCACCATTGTCGTCAACATAAGACAAGGAATGGGCACGGAAGAGCGCATGTATCCATCGCGGATCTACTCCGAGATAATCAACGCCATCCCGTGTTCCGGTCACCTTCCTAGTCAATTCGATCACATTGTCCCAAGTGAGATCAGCTTCGGGATAGTCTACACCGAACAGGTCGAAGATATCTTTATTATAAATCAAGACACCATAATTCAATGATAAGGGCATTGCGTATATAGCATCTGGTGTATCGAAAATCTCCGCCTGCTGTTCTAAATCCGCCACAATGGCTGGATTAAAACGACTTAAATCGAGGTTCTGGCTAGCGAAAAATTCCGACATATCGCTAGCCGTCTCTCCCTCAACATGGTTGTATAAATTAGGATTACTAGTAATAATCATGTCAGGCACTTGACCAGCTGCGACCATATCCTCTAGGGAATGGCTCGTTTTCTCAAAGGATACATTCGGGTACTTATCCGTTACCGGTTTGAAGAATTCAGCGAGTACGTCATCCTCCAGTAACATCACTTCACCCATGACCGTGATTGTCACAGGCTCTTCCAAAACATCCTCGCCTATCTCCTTTGTCTCGTTGTCAACCTCCTCATTCTGGCATCCAGCCATTACAGTGACTAGCAATATGAACAGGACGCCAGGCCAGCCAACTTTTTTCATCCATATCATCCTCCGTTATAATAAATTGAAAATATTCGATGCGACAAATCTCCCTAAACCACGACCATTGGATGGTAGTGTATATGAATAGGATTTCCTTGCTTTTGGATACCGACTTCATTACTGTGGGGGATGATTAAAAATATCAAATTAAATGTGAAATTTAACAGCTATTTTAATTGTGTAATAACTAATGATTTGGCTTCCGGGCATCATTATTCTCTTTAATCTTTTCTAGCGCAATCTTCGGTGTTCGGGTATAGTAATACCCACTTATGTAAGCATCCACTATTTTTCTATAGGAACACTCCCTGTATCGCCGATTTCCATAGCTCCATACAGAGATAAGTTCATTACAATTTACACTGGCAATGCTACGTTTTTTAGAAAAGCTGGATATAACCTTGACAACAGGAATCTCTCCCACCCGCTTAGACGCTCGTTCCTTGTATTGAAATATACAAGGTTTATACCCTATGCTAATGATTCTTTTCAAACTCTTTAGCAAGGGTTTCCGCTTCTTCCTGAGCCTCACGCAAAATTGTGTTCACATCCTTATTTTCCACAGCCAATTTCCTTCTTAGGTCCATCATAAGCTCGTCAAGTTCTTGGTTATACGGAGAGGGTTTGCGGTCGAGTGACGGGTCAACAGTGAAAATGTCCTGTAAATGTTTCCCTTCATACGCATTTGAGCCAGTGGCGTATGACTCACGGATTTCCGGGTTGTCCAGTACAGTCACCCGATTCACTTCCTTGCTTAAATACAGTTGTGCCTCTTCCGTTACCATTTCGGCCGCGACATGTAAGGCGGCTTCTCTATTTTCCGCAGTTTCTGGGATGATAATAGCATGATAATCAATATTTCGGCCAAATTCAGGTGTGCCAGTAAATGTTGGAAAAGAGGTAATATCCCAATTTAATCCGGATTCCTCCATTAATGGAATATTCTCCGTTACCATCGTTACCCAGGCTGGGAACATGGCTAAGCGACGTTCCTCGATAAAGATACCCATTCCTCCATATCCATAATTCTCTTCATTTTGACCAATCATTCCAGGGATACTATATGCTTGATCAAACACATCCATGACTTCCTTAAACCCGTCAGTCATCAAATCAACTTGGCCGTTGTCATCGACATACGATAAAGAATGGGCACGGAAGAGCTCGTGTATCCATCCTGGATCCAGCCCAATATACTCAATTCCATCCCGCATACCCGTCGTTTTCCTAGCCAAATCAATAACGTCGTCCCAAGTAATGCCTGCCTCGGGATAATCCACACCGAACGTGTCGAAGATATCTTTGTTATACATCAAAACACCGTAATTCAGCGACAGGGGCATTGCATATATAGCGTCTGGTGTGTCAAAGACCTCCCCATGCTGCGCTAAGTCCTCCACAATAGCTGGATTAAAACGGCTTAAATCAATGTTTTGGCTTTCAAAAAATTCCGACATGTCACCAGCCAACTCTTTCTCGATATTATCGTACAAACTGGGATTACTAGTAATAATCATGTCAGGCACTTTCCCTGCTGCGACCATATCCTCTATCGAATCACTTGTTGCCTTGAGAGATACGTTTGGGTATTTATCTATGATCGGTTTGAAGAATTCATCAATCATGTCATCATCCACCATCATCGCTGACCCCATAATTGTGATCGTCACAGGTTCCTCCAAAACATCCTTGCCTATTTCCTTTGTTTCGTTGCCTACCTCCTCGTTCTGGCATCCAGCCATTGAGACAGTGACTAGCAATATGAACAGGACGCCAAGCCAGCCAACTTTTTTCATCCATATCATCCTCCGGTTACATTAATTTGAAAATACTCATGCAGACAACTCTCCCTAAAACCACGACCATTGGATGATAGTGTAATTAGATTTAATAGCTATCCTAATTGGTAATAACTACCGATTTGGCCTACGTGCATCATTAATCTCTTTAATCTTTTCTAGCGCAATTTTCGGTGTTCGATCTTCCTCTAGTAATCCATTAATCTCTTGTTGAACATCTGTTGTTTGGGTATAGCAATATCCACTGATATAAGGAATTGCCTTAATTGCATCGGTCATTTCTCGGTAGCGCTTTAAAAATGCTTCCTCTGTATCCACTTTGTTCCCGTAGCCCCAGCCGCTTTCATCTTTAAAGGCAATCCCACCGTATTCCGTCAGCATGACAGGTTGTCCTTTATATTGATAGCCTTCCGCAAATGCATATTTATGATGGTTAGCAGTCGTTTCATTGCTAAGAATTCGATCCTTGTCCTTATAATGCTCGTAAAATACTTCTCCTAGTTCTTCATAATCATGCAAGGCGATAATATCGGAAATCGTATGCTCCCATCCGTCATTGGTAATAACTGGACGTTCAGAATCAATTGATTTTGTTACAAAATAAATAGCCTCTGTAAACTTTTGTTGCTTTTCCTCTGTGAGAATATCGGATACTCCCCAAGATTCATTAAACGGCACCCAAGTAATGATCGAAGGATGATTATAATGCTGTTGTACAATCTCTAGCCATTCCTTTGTGAAGTTCTCAATCGCCTCATCGGAAAACTCATAGGTCGCAGCCATCTCGGACCAAACCAATAATCCCTTTTTATCACACCAATATAAAAATCGTTCATCCTCAATCTTTTGATGCTTTCGCACGCCGTTAAAACCCATCTGCAAAGTTTTTTCAATATCCTCAATCATCGCTTCATCAGACGGAGGAGTGAGCATTGTGTCTGTCCAATAGCCTTGGTCTAATAGAAGCTTTTGATAGATTGGAAAATTGTTTAACAGCACTTGCCCATTTTTGATCGAGATTTTCCTCATCCCAAAATAGGAATCTACTTCATCTACAAGGTCTCCACCCAGATACAGACGAAAATTTACATCATACAAATTTGGATGCTCCGGTGTCCAGTGAAATATTTTCCATTCATGTATGTCAGAAGCGATGTCCACTTCAAAGCGAAAATTGGAACGATCAGGAATTATCGAAAATTGCTTCACCTTTTTTCCCGAGAATGTAATGGTCGTCTCAAGTCTTAAATCTTCCAGCAGTTCTCCATGCAGTTTATAGTCAAACGCAACAGATTTTGTATCAATATTTGGTGTCATCTTCACTTTTTCAATGTTTTCTTCACTCAGAAATTCGAGCCACACGGTTTGCCAAATCCCAGTATTTTGTACATACCAGCACCCAAAGTTTTCATCTGTCCAGCGTTGCTTTCCTCTAGGCTGATAACAGCTTTGACTATCTTCTACTTTCACGACTAGTTCGTTTTCTTTGGTAGGATCGATCGCATGACTAATATCAAAAGCAAACGCAGCATATCCTCCTACATGCTTACCGACATAAACCCCATTCACCCATACTTTGGTGACATAATCAGAGGCTTGAAATCGGAGAATAACACTCTTACCTACCTCACTTTTCGGGATATCAAATGTTCTTTGATACCAAATATATGGATGAAACTTCTGCTCCCCGATTCCACTCGCCTTTGTTTCATATGTAAACGGGACTTGTATCTCTGTCGAAAAAGAAGGCTTGTCATGCCATGAGCCTTTTTCACCAATATTATGATCATCAAAAGCAAACTTCCACGTGCCATTTAAATTCATCCATGATTGCCGCTGAAATTGTGGTCTCGGGTATTCTGTTCGTTGATACGTTTTTACCATCGTCATCTCCATTCCTCCCCTTAAATTATCTTTACTCTGATACTATCAATCTCCAAATTCTCATCGTCTAAAACAGAATAAAATACATTTAAACTGTTTTAATACTGTTTTATTGTATACAACACATAGAATACGCTTTCATTTTCCTAGTGTCAAGGTTATTTTTGAATTGTTTTACTATTTCTGTTTGAATAAAAAACTCCCTCTTTAAAAGGGAGTTTTTTCCTATGAATACTCTATTAGCAACCTTATATCTTGGGGATGGTCACCAAATTGATGGCCAAATAAGTTAAATCCCCCTTTATGAACCGCATCATCTTTCACACCAATTTTAAAAGACAAATATTTACGATCCAATAAATCGAGATCATTAAGCGTCACATTAGAAAGAGTGAATTCATCAATAGTCGAATTTTCCTTTGTGATTTTCCAAGTTTTTAATGAACCATATTGTGTATTCGTTGTTTCATTCCAATATTTTGGATTTAGCTTTCCATGGCGATCACCGAAATCACCAGGACTGGTCCATGTGCCAATCTCAACTTCATTTATCCATACTGTAATATCCGATGGCCAATTATGATCATGATTAGGAGCTTCTGAACATAGCTCTAAGGAAAATTGGATCGTATTTATCGTCGCTTCTTTTGGGATGACTAGTGGAAATCGATATTCAAAGTAACCTTTTCTCGTCCAGATAATTTGGGCCTTTGAACGTTCAGGACTATAAAAATGAACGGGATCATCCTCCGGGATGATCATTCCATTGTGATCAGCCATCCCACAAGTAGGTGCAACCTCATAGTCAATATACTGTCCGATCGGCATTTCTAGTTCAAAAGTTTTTTGATCTCTTTTCATAAAATTCTTTACATTATTTAATTGGATGTGAACGTCATCAAAATTCCGTTTACATACTTTCATAGCTCCTCTGCTAGCCGGGCGAAGCTCAGTTGTGATTAACTCCGCCTTTTCCAATATTTTAACATGGGCAGCTGTAGTTGAAACAGGAATATCAAGGCTTTCAGCTAATTGATTGACGTTCATATTTTCTATATTTAGTAGATTCATTATTTGAAGACGTACCTCTGAGGATAAAGCATGGGCTATTATTTGTAGACTTTTAGGATCTTCCATTGATAGTTCTAACAAGATAACTCCTCCGAATCACAAGTTCTTTATTCTATTATTCTAGGTTATACATACCTTTATTATAATATATACAGAAAATATGTAAACATATACAAATCATGTATTAATTCAAAAAAAAGAAGCCCCCTCCTCTGTGAAAGAATTCTAGGACAGAGAAGATGAGCTGTGTTTAACGTATTAACGCAGCGGGGGGCAGTCCCCGCTAGTCTTTTACTATTTCCTGTACTCTTCCTACCTGTCCATTCTGAAGGCGGACTTTAATACCATGTGGATGTGATGAGGAGTTAGTGAGAATATCTTTCACGATTCCACGTGTTCTTTTCCCTGTTGCTTGGTCTTTTTTTAATACAATGTCTACCAATTGCCCTGTTGAAATATTTGTTCGATTTTTTCCGTCCATATAATCCATCCTCTTATGCAATTATTTTCCTTCAAGTTGTGTTGTGGTTGAATTAGTTGCTTACATTTTGTTGTTCTTACAGTGACTTCAACGAGAAAAGCTTTATCCCGTTTTGGCTTTCACTTTTGACATATTCCGTTGAGCCATGATTAAACCATAGTAGATTCCTTGCTTTTGCATTAGTTCTTGGTGGGTACCAATTTCTGCGATTTCGCCCTTATTCAAAACGAAAAGTCGATCCGCATTCTTTAATGTAGAAAGCCTATGAGCAATGGCAATTGTTGTTCGATTTTTTGTGATTCGCTGTAAGGCTTCTTGAATGGCCGTTTCTGTGTCAATATCCAGAGAGGCTGTTGCTTCATCCAAAATTAGAATGCGCGGATTATGGAGAACAGCTCGAGCAATGGTAATCCGTTGCCGTTCGCCCCCAGATAAATTATTGCCATTCTCTTCTAGCCATGTATCATATCCATCTGGTAAGGTGACGATAAATTCATGAGCATTGGCAATTCTTGCCGCTTGTATTACCTCTTCCATCGAGGCATCAGGCTTAGAATAACGAATATTTTCCATAATTGATCCTCTAAACAACATTGTCTCCTGTAAGACCATCCCAATTTGAGAACGGAGATCCTCCTGTGTAATCGCCTTTATATCATGACCATCTATTAAAATTTCCCCTTCATTTACGTCGTAAAAGCGAGATACAAGATTAATAAGCGTTGATTTTCCAGAACCGGAATGTCCAACCAGCCCGATCATTTCCCCTGGCTTAATCATAAAATTAATATTTTTTAAAACAGGTTCATATGATTTATAGCCAAAGGTTACATCGTGAAATTGAATGGTTCCATGAACAGCATGACGAATGGAGCTATCCTTGTCAAAGACCTCAGGTTCCTCATCAATCACCGAAAAAATACGATCAATGGCGATCACAGCATCCGCAATCCATCTCGGCATATTCATGAGCCAGGCAAGCGGGCCAAAAATCATACTTGCATATCCGGTAAACTGGACAAGTTCACCAAGATTCAAGCTACCCTTGAGAATCATATTACACCCAACTAATAATACAAAATACGTACTAATTTGCAGGAGATACGTGGAGATCGGAGTGAGTATACTGTATACCTTCTCCGATTTATAGGCTGCTGTTGCATACTCTGTATTATACTGCCTAAACCGTTTGATTTCACGTTCTTCCTTTCCAAAGGTCTTGACCACTCGAATGCCGCTCAGCACATCATGAAGATAGGAATTCGCCTTATCAAAAATCTTCCATTGCTTACGAAATAGTCTTCGAACGATCACTCGCCAAGTCATAAATTGTAAATAAGCGACAAACGGTGCCGGCAATAACACGATTAACGCTAAGCGCCAGTCAGTCATAAATAATAAGACTGTCACCGAGATCAGCACAATGATTTGATAGATCGCTGTTGTGAAAACCTCTTGAATGAGCCGTCTAATTCGATTCGTATCGGCTGTCACCCGGTTCATCAAATCGCCCGCTCGCTGGGAGGTCAAAAACCCAAGAGACAGATTTTGAATTTTTCCATAGACCATTTTTCTTAAATCAGCGGCAATCGTAGAACTGACTGTGGCCATCACCCGCCCCTTTGAAACATTTAGAAGTTCTCCTGCAACTAAGGCAAACAAAATACCACCAATTGCTACAAAAAACATGGTCAAATTTGGACTTTGTCCTGCTGGTGGCTGAAGTGCAGAATTGACAAGCAGCTTTTGGAAATATGGACCTGTTAATGCTACAGCAGAAGTGATAAGTAAAATAAATAGTCCTAACACCATCATACGCCAATGAGCTTTAGACACACCCAATAATCTTTTTAACACTGCCGATTTATTCATACATTTAGCACATGTTCTTGTGCCATGCAGCAGCCTGCTTCCACAATTCGAACAAATCCGTTCTTCTTCCTCATTATAAATCCGAATTTCACTATTCGTCGCTATATAGTTTAAGATTTGTGCAATATAGGAAAGCCGAGCGATATGCTCCATCGACACTCTGACAATAATCCTTTTACCTAGCTCATCAGTCGATTCAAGAATAGCATTCCCAACTAATGGGACAACTTTGTAATCATACGCTTCGGAGATAGAACTACTTTCTTGTACCTTTCCCGCTTCTACATAGGCCCATTTTTGCTGACCAATCACAAAATACCCTTTGGTTCTCCACCCACTTAGAGATAGATCAGCTGGTATACAATAGCGGATCGTTTCTCCAATCACCTTTTGAACAGCTAATCGATCTTCATTTGAAAGTTCATAAATTAAGTTCATAATCGCCTTCCCTTATAAATTAAGACAGTATATTTCCGTTTTTCTTATTTGAGATTCAATTACTGCAAACTCTTAGATTTCTATTTACGTACAGCAGCCCAATCAGCTGCTTTTCTTTATCTAGCTGCAGGCGGTAGGGGCTCGAGGTCAAATAACCTTGAACCGCTGAAGGGAACTTCACCCTTCCTTGGTTCAAGAACATTTGCTTGTCGCCCCTAGTCAACCGCCTTCCGCTTTTCTTTGTCTAGCTGCAGCACCCAGCGACTAGCAAATTTACGCCTTCTTCCTACGATAAATCAACATCGCCTCATGCTTCGCCGTGTTTCCTTTATCTCAGGCCTACAGGATGTAGGTCAGAACAGCGTTGCGACGTACAGGAGGTACTAGTGCAGACGAAGCGACAGGACGTCGCGTTTGAGTCTGCCGCTAGGACGGCGCGTTTTTAGCTGTTCATCCTTACTATGAAAATTTGTACGTCGCTGAACGGGCGTTTCCGCTTTTCTTTACGTCATGCACATTTCGACCATGCGGTATTCTTTGTCTGTAAGAGTGGTGATATCTTTTATGATAAAGCGGTTGCCATCGACATCGGTAACTAATACTTTAGTTGTGGTGACAGCGATGACATTTCCTTTCCCCATTCGAACAGTGAAATAGCAGTTACCAGAAGTGGTTTGGGTTTCCCAATAGGAATAACCGAATTCCTCGGTTATTTTATCTACTTTTGTAATCTCTGGTGCAAAATAACGTAAGTTGATATGATCTTCTAGCAAGCTTACCGTCTCGCTCGGGAATTCATCTAAGGATCTAATAATGCCAATTTCTTCATTCTCATCCGTTCTAACAGAAATAAAAATTCGATTATTTCGATGAGGAAAGGAGCAATATAAATAGGCAGCAGGATATACCTTTTCATCTATATGAACCGTTAACATATGGCCATCATTTTCCACAAACAATGCATTATCTTTCGTTAGATAGTTCATTTTGGCTGCTTCTGCTAGCTCTGATTTATTTTCATGACCATCTGTTTCAATATCAAGCTTTTCCATTTAAATCACCTCTTTCATCTTTAAGGCTTCTTCATACTTTTTCACCATGCCCGCATAGATTGCATCGTTCTTCATTAATTCTTCATGTGTTCCTTCTTCAACAACCTTTCCTTCTTCCATCACGTATAAATAATCTGCATTTCGCAATGTTGATAAACGATGGGCAATGGCAATAGTGGTTCTCCCCTTCGCCAATGACTCTAGAGCTTCTTGAATTTGTAGTTCCGTCTCTGTATCTAATGATGCAGTCGCTTCATCCAATATTAGAATTTGTGGATCATGCAAAATCGCTCTGGCAATCGAGATCCGTTGCTTTTCACCACCAGACAGATTATAGCCGCCTGTGCCGACAACTGTATCATAACCGTCTGGTAAACTTTCAATAAAATCATGAGCATTCGCTACTTTCGCTGCATGAATTATATCCTCAAGGGAACATTCCGGATTCGCATAAGCAATGTTTTCTGCGATCGTTCCGATAAAAACATATACTTCCTGTGAAACAATTCCAACATTTTTTCGCAACGTATCAGCTGCTAGATCCTTTACATTGATCCCATCTATTTTAATTTCTCCTTCATTCACCTCATAGATTCGTGAAATTAAGTTCACCAACGTAGATTTACCTGCTCCTGACGGGCCCACAATGCCAATCATTTGTCCCGATTTTGCCTGTAACGATACATCTCGCAAAATAGGTTTATTGGCTTCATAATGAAAATGAATCTTAGAAATGTCGATATCCCCTTTGAATTCTTCCAGATGGAGAGCATCTTCCTTTTCGGTTATTTCCGGGACAGCATCTTGAATTTCAAAAACCCGCTGTGCCGCTGACATGCAGTAGGACCACCAACCTGCAATATCATTCATGAACTGGACTGGACCAAATAACATGTAAATATACGTAATAAAGGTCATGATTTCTCCAAATGTTAACTCTCCTCCGATCACTCGCCATCCACCGAAGGCCCAAATTAAAACACCGCCAATCTGAGTGAGCATATTGATGATAGGAAAAACTGTACTATTCATTTTATTAAATGATTGTTCAGCATTGGAAAAGGAAACATTCGCCCCCTGAAAACGGTCAATCTCCACCTTTTCCTTACCGAAAGCCTTTACAATTCTTGCTCCGCGCACCGTATCACTAATAATGGAATTCATCGCGCTCGCCTTCCTATGCCTTTTCCAGGACATTCTCCATAATTTCGGAAAAACAGAGCGGATTAATAAAACGACAAATGGCAATGGGACCAAACAAACCAGTGTCAATTTCCAATCCATCACCAGTAATATGGTGGTGACCCCAATAATATTCATTGCATTGACAACAAAATAAGGAATACCATCAACAAAGAAAAATTGCAGCTCATTTGCATCATCATTTACCCTTGTCATTAATTGACCTGTTTGTTTTTTCTGAAAAAATGACAAAGACAATCGCTGCATGGAAGTAAATATGTTTGCCTTTAGATCAAAGACAATATCCGCGGCCATACGAGCATTGATCACTCCAAATAAGATTCCAAAAACTAAGGACAACGTTCTGAAGAGGATAATAAGCAAAATTACGAGTGTAATTTTCCCCGCAAACGTACCGGTTCCTCCCAATGCTTGGTCAAATAGGACAGTACCTTGAAAATAAGGGATCACAAGACCTGTTGCTGAGTTAAGGAGCATAAATAAAATAATGAAGAAAATAGACCGTTTATGTGGGACCGTAAATCCTAATAGTCTTGTAAAAATTGCCCCTTTCTTCAGGCATTTAGGGCAGATTTGCCGTCCCTCTTCGGGATATATCATGCCACATGTAGGACAGGATTTTACGCTTTTATCCTCCTCTTCATGCCAATCGATCGGTTCATCATTCTTTAATTTCATAAAAGTTGAAACAAACTTTGTCGCAGTAGCCATCTGTCCATTTGTGACAGCTGCAATCGCCTGCTCCTCAAAATCCTTGATAACAATAAGGCCAGAGGCGATCAAGTTTACGATATGGATCTTTTCAATTTCTTCTATTTTAAATCGATCTAAATCAAATTTTTGCGTTTCATTAGGAACCTCGTTTTTCCGGTTTTTATCGAGTACACGAAATCCTTTAAAAACCTTTTCCTTTTGCTTTTCATTGGCGTTGGATAATCGATAAAGTGAGTGTTTTGTCAGAAGCAGATAGGTATCGACAAAACCGCCATCTATGCCCCGATCACAAAACACCCAACCTAGGATCTCCTCTTCTCCTATACCGTTTTGCGATAAAAGGGGTTTCAATTCATCAGATAATATATTCATTACTTGTCAATCATACACCTCACACGGAATGGGCTTTTAACGGCTCATTCTCTTCATCAATTTTTCAAGTGAATCTTTACGGCAGACTTTAACTGAGCTCATAACGGACAAATGCCAACTGTTTGCTGTCCGGTGACCAAGAGTTCACATTAATCGTCCCTTGACCTCCAAACAGCTCTACGATCATACGTGATTTACCACCAGAGCTCGGCATTAGGCGCAGTTCAACATTCTTATTAGGAGGATGATCGTCAGGTGCTACATCCCCTTTCTGATACGCGATATACACAACATGCTGCCCATCAGGAGATATATGAGGAAACCAGTTATGACTTTCCTCAAACGTCATTTGCGTCTGTGAACTTCCATCTACATTCATTCGCCATACTTGCATAAGGCCGGTACGCGTTGAGTTAAACCAAATGTAGCGGCCATCTGGTGAATATTCCGGCCCATCATCTAGTCCTGGAGTATATGTCAATTGCTTCTCCACTCCCCCGATTGCTGGAATGGTATATATATTATATTTCCCGTTCCGCTCAGCACAATAAGCCAATTCCTTTCCATCAGGGGACCAACCGTGTAAATAGGAAGGCCCCATGGGTGTAATCAGTGTCGGATGCCCGCCCTCTCTAGCTAATGTATAAATACGAGACTGTCGATCTTCATTAGTTTGGTGACTGATCCCCAAATACATTTCATCCGGTGATAAGACATGATCGTTGTTGCAAGAAGTAGCAAAACCCGAATCAATGAAAGTGTTTTCATCTGTTTGCATGTCAAAAGAGTACAGCTTTCCACCCCTGTTATAAATAAGCTTTCCATCCTTGGTCCAATTAGGCGCCTCAACTACTTGATCGAATGTTGCCAAAGTCGTCCGCTCGCCTGTTTCGATATGGATCGTTTCCAGAAAACTTTTTACACTTCCCCATTTAAGTTCTTCCATTATATTTACCTCCCCCCTTCTTACTATTTTTAAAGATACTCTACATCTATTCTATAAAAGTCCGCTAATTCCTTCGGAAAGTTTAAATATATATTTTCTTTGACCAGGAAAAAGGGCCCTTCTCTAGGTTTTCAAGGAAATTTATTTTCAATTAAAGAACTAGAAAAGGGCGTTTTTAACTTTTCTTGGCTATATATGACAATATGAGGGTGTTTATTGCACCTTTTCCACCTCTGGATAGGTAACACCCATTGTGTCAATCGTCACTTTTTTCATCACTTGGTCTGTCAATGGCTTATCTACAGCGTCCCGTTCTACATTGACAATTTTGTCAACAATATCCATTCCTTCTGTTACCTTTCCAAATGCAGCATAATCGTTATCAAGGTGGGAAGCATCCTCTGCTATAATGAAAAATTGGGAACCAGCAGAATCAGGTTCTTTGGTCCGAGCCATTGAGATCACACCACGCTCATGTTTTAGATGATTTTCAACCCCATTTGAGGAAAATTCTCCTGCAATACTATAGCCAGGACCGCCCGAGCCGTTTCCATCAGGGTCACCCCCTTGAATCATAAAACCAGGGATAACACGATGAAAAATAAGTCCATCATAAAAATGATCTTCTACAAGAGCAACAAAATTTGCGACCGTATTGGGCGCTATATTAGGCTCCAGCTCAATTTTAATGATTCCTCCATCCTCCATTTCAATCGTCACAATAGGATTTTCCTCAATCTTCACTTTCTCACCTTGTGACTTTACCTTTTCAGGATTTGTCCCGTTTCCACAACCACTTAACAATAACGTCAAAAGTAGCATGAAAAACAATATCGGTTTTGTTCTTATGTATTTGTTCAATTTTGAACTCCCCCTTCCGCATCCTTTCTATCATAACTTTAATTTAATAGAGAGACTACGATCTTTTTTAATGCATGTGTTTTATTTTACCTATTCATGGAAAACCTACATACTAAAGAAGTTTACACGATCGAGAATCGCCTTTGTTAATTGAGAATTAAGATACTAACTCCAAATTCGCCAGCTTTCATAGCTAGTATAAATTAGCGTAAACTAACTTTTTTTAATCCATAATAATAATTAATAATGAAACTTTTTAATCAATGTATAAGATTTGACAAAAGATAGTTTTCATATGATAATTAATGTTGTATTAGAATTATTATAGTTAGCGACATAAAATATTAAAATATATTAGGAGGAATAGTATATGTCTTTAATTGGAAAAAAAGTAGAACCATTCACAGCATCAGCCTACAACAGCAGCAACGGTGAGTTTATCGAAGTTAGTGATGAAAACTTAAAAGGGCAATGGAATGTTGTTTGTTTCTACCCAGCAGACTTTTCATTCGTATGCCCAACTGAACTTGAGGACCTGCAAAATCAATATGCAGAGCTAAAAGAGCTTGGAGCTGAAGTCTATTCCGTTTCAACAGATACGCATTTCGTCCATAAAGCATGGCATGACCACTCAGATGCAATCAGCAAAATCGAATATACAATGATTGGTGACCCATCACAAACGATTTCTCGTAACTTCGATGTTTTGGATGAAGAAGCAGGGCTTGCCCAACGTGGTACATTCATTATTGATCCAGACGGTGTTGTACAAGCAGCTGAAATCAATGCAGACGGGATTGGCCGTGATGCAAGCACGCTTATTAGTAAGATTAAAGCAGCTCAATACGTGCGTAATAATCCAGGAGAAGTTTGCCCAGCTAAATGGGAAGAAGGTTCTACAACACTTAAACCAAGCTTAGATCTAGTAGGTAAAATTTAAGGAGTAGATTGAATGATATTAGATGCGGAGTTAAAAGCACAATTAGAACAATATCTTCAAATGCTTGAAGGCGATGTGTTACTAAAAGTGAGCGCGGGAACGGATCAAGTTTCCCGCGAGATGCTAGAACTAGTTGATGAGTTAGCGACTATGTCTAGTCATATTAAGGTCGAACACGCTGAGCTTGAGAGAACACCAAGCTTTAGTCTCAACCGTATTGGAGAAGAGACTGGGATCACCTTTGCTGGTGTCCCGCTTGGCCATGAGTTCACTTCACTCGTACTCGCCCTCCTTCAAGTAAGTGGGAGAGCCCCAAAGGTCGATCAAAAAGTCATCGATCAAGTGCAATTGATTCAAGAAACCTATCATTTTGAGACTTACGTTAGCTTAAGCTGTCAAAATTGTCCTGACGTTGTACAGGCATTAAATACAATGAGCGTTCTTAATCCTAGTATTTCCCATACAATGATTGATGGCGCAGCTTACAAAGAAGAAGTGGAAAGCAAAAACATCATGGCTGTCCCTACCGTATACCTGAATGGTGAGCCATTTGGAAACGGACGTATGACGCTTGAAGAGATTCTTGTTAAGTTAGGAAGTGCTCCTGACGCATCGGAATTTGCGGATAAAGATCCGTTTGATGTGCTTGTAGTAGGAGGCGGACCTGCGGGTGCAAGTGCAGCTGTCTATGCAGCACGTAAAGGAATCCGTACAGGAATTGTTGCTGAACGCTTTGGTGGTCAGATCTTGGACACTGCTAGTATCGAAAACTTTATTAGCGTGAAGCATACAGAAGGTCCAAAACTTGCAGCGAATCTTGAAGAGCATGTAAAAGAATACAACATTGATATTATGAATTTGCAGCGTGCAAAACGTTTAGAAAAGAAAGATCAAATTGAAATTGAATTAGAAAACGGCGCTGTTCTAAAAAGTAAGACCGTCATCCTTTCAACAGGTGCTCGTTGGCGTAATATTGGCGTACCAGGTGAAGCTGAATTCAAAAACAAGGGTGTCGCATATTGCCCTCACTGTGATGGCCCATTGTTTGAAGGAAAAGATGTAGCTGTTATTGGCGGTGGAAATTCTGGGATTGAGGCTGCTATTGACCTTGCCGGGATTGTGAAACATGTCACAGTTCTTGAATTTTTGCCTGAATTGAAAGCTGACTCTGTCCTTCAAGATCGTCTTAACAGTCTTCCGAATGTCACAGTTTTGAAAAATGTTCAAACAAAGGAAATTACCGGAACAGACAGTGTCAACGGAATTACCTATATTGAACGTGATACAGAGACAGAACATCATATTGAACTATCTGGAGTATTTGTTCAGATTGGTCTCGTACCAAATACAGATTGGCTCGGTGACACCGTTGAGCGCAATAGATTCGGAGAGATCGTTGTGAACCATCGTGGAGAAACTAATGTCCCCGGCGTATTTGCCGCTGGAGACTGTTCCACTGCCCCATTTAAGCAAATTATTATTTCGATGGGATCTGGTGCAACGGCATCGCTAAGTGCCTTCGATTACCTTGTTCGAAATTAATAGATGAAACTTCAAATAGCGGGGTTTTACTGCCTATTAATGGAGAATAGATAAAGTAGACAAGCCTACTGTAAATGGATTATTCCTTTTTACAGTAGGCTTTTTTATACTTTAAGTTGTGATAAAGTCCTAACTTGCGGAAAAATTTCTTATGTCGTGTTTGATATCTTGCTCCAGAGTATTTGTTTTTCCTATATATAGGAAAAACAAACGATATAAACAAAACTCTTATCAGTGGGACATACTTCCTCCATGCATATGAGTATAACCATTTTCCTCATAGTGCTAGAATATTAATGAGACGAGTAAGATCTGAGATAAAAGACGACACTATTAGGAAAAAGGAGTGGTCATGATGAACCAAAGTCAGTTTGAGAAAGTCAAAAACGGAAAAGGTTTTATCGCAGCACTAGACCAAAGTGGAGGCAGTACACCTAAGGCGCTAGCCGCTTATGGGATCTCAGAAGATGCCTATTCAACAGAAGATGAAATGTTCGAATTAGTCCACAAAATGCGGACACGCATTATCACGTCCCCTGCTTTCGATGCGGAGTACATTTTAGGAGCTATTCTATTTGAACAAACAATGGATAGTAAAATCGAAGACATGTACACAGCTGATTATTTAGCTGAAAGGAAAGGCATTGTTCCTTTTCTTAAAATAGACAAAGGACTTGATCAAGAGAAGAATGGTGTACAACTGATGAAGCCGAATCCAGGTCTTGGGGAACTACTAAATCGCGCAAATGAACGCCATATTTTTGGTACAAAAATGCGCTCGGTTATTAAAGAAGCGAATATAGAAGGCATTAAAGCTGTCGTTCGCCAGCAATTCGAAATCGGCAAGCAAATTATTGCAGCAGGACTCGTTCCGATTATCGAACCAGAAGTCGATATTAACAGCCCTGAAAAAGAAAAATGTGAAGACCTATTAAAAGCAGAACTACTAGACCATCTCAACCAATTAGAGGAAAATGAGAATGTAATGCTAAAAATCACCATTCCTACAAAAGCAAACTTATATAAAGAATTAATCGATCATCCAAAGGTCGTTCGCGTCGTAGCCCTCTCCGGAGGATACTCCGCAGACGAAGCAAATGCAAAACTAAAAGAAAACGTTGGCCTCATCGCCAGCTTCTCGCGCGCCCTCAGTCAAGACCTAAACAACGACCAAACAGATGAAGAATTTAACACTATCCTTAAGAAAGCCGTTCAATCCATTTACGAAGCGTCTATCTAAAGTGGCGATAAAGCGGGGACTGTCCCCCAATGTGTTAAAGTATTAACGCAACGAGGGACAGTCCCCACGATGTTGTTGACTTTAATAGAAAGATAGGGTAATATTACTATGTTAATAAAACCAATCAAAAAAGTATGAATTAACATGCTTTTTTTTATGTTATGTTTACGAGGGAGGATTTACTGGATGAAATTTAAACACCTACACTTTCTATGCTACATTATGCTTACAGCTCTACTGGCTGTTGGGTGTAGTAGTAATGCAGATGATTCTAATAAGGGTGGAGAATCTGCAGAAGGTCAGAAAAATTATGGAGATAAAATAGATATTGCCATTACAGCTCAACCACCAACTCTTGATGCGGCGGTAACGGTCTCCCAAGCGTCATTAGATATTTCACGAAATATCTTTGAAACATTGGTGACGTTAGATGAAAATTATGAACCTGTTCCAATGCTAGCTGAATCGATTGATACGAGTGATGACGGTAAAACATACACCTTTCATTTAAGAGAAGGCATTAAATTCCACAACGATGATGAAATGACATCTGAAGATGTGGTAGCATCCATGAATCGTTGGTTGGAAAAATCACCGAAGGCAAAGGAACTTTTAAAGGATGCAAAATTCGAAGCAGAAGATACGTACACCGCTGTATTAACTTTACCAAAAAATTACTCTGATGTACTGATCATGATGGCTTCACAAGCTCAATTTCCAGCCATTATGCCCAAAGAAATAATTGATTCTGCTGATGCAGAAGGTGTGAAGGAATATATTGGAACTGGTCCATATAAGTTTGAAGAATGGAAGCAAGATCAATATATATATATAACCAAATATGACGATTATCAGGCTGTTGATGAGGAAGCTAGTGGAGTTGCAGGAAAGAAAGAAGCTTTTATCAAAGATGTATACTATCACTTTGTAACTGATCATTCAACGAGAATTGCTGGAATTCAAACAGGAGAATATGATCTCGCTAATAGCATTCCTATTGAAAACTATGAGCAATTACAATCAGCAAATAATATTGAAGTTCAAGATTTTAAAGGTGGAACACTGACACTTTTCTATAACACGAATGAAGGAAACTTAGCTGATGTAAAAATGCGCCAAGCGATTCAAACTGGATTAGAAATGGATGAAATAATGCTAGGTGCATTCGCAAACGAAGACTTGTATTCTTTAAATCCAGCCTATATGAACCCTGATCAAACACAGTGGGAAACAGAAGCTGGTCAAGATAACTATAATCAAGGTGATGTTGAGAAGGCAAAAGACTTATTGAAAGAAGCTGGTTATGACGGAGAAGAAATTACCTTACTAACAACCAGCGATTATAATGAAATGTACTCAGCCACACTTGTCGTTCAAGAACAGCTACGACAATTAGGAATGAAAGTAAAAGTAGAGAACTTCGACTTTCCAACATTCTTAGAAAAGAAAAATGATCCTTCACAATGGGATATTTTTATTACAAGTAATGGTTATCCTCTCACTCCACCACAATTACTAGCATTAACAAAAGATTGGGCAGGAGTAGATGATTCGAAAATAACAGATTTAGTCTCGAAGATTCGCGAAGCCAAAACAGATGAAGAAGCAAGCAAGCATTGGGATGAATTACAAGGCTACTTATATGAATATCTTCCGTCCACAGTAATTGGTCACTACAATAGCTTGTTAGCAACAACAGATAAACTTGAAGGATTTACCATCTTAGATTATCCAATCATTTGGAATACGAAAATTGCGGAATAAAAGTGAAACTTCACTCAGTGGGAGTTTTTCCATTCCTTACTGAATTGATAAGATCAAATCCTCCATTGTTATGATAACGATGGAGGTTTCCCTGTTTTATTAAAGAAAAGCGCAAGGCGCCCGCCTGGCGGCGACAAGCAAATGTTCTCAACCATAGAAAGGCGCTTTTTGCCTTTCATTGGTTCAGGTTATTTATACAGAACATCGGCTAAGTTCGCGCCGTCCTGTCGCTTCGTCTGCACTAGTACCTCCTGTACGTCGCAACGCCGACGGACTCGCTCCTGCGATGGCGCCTGGAGCTGGACACTTCAAAAAAATGTCAGTTCTTTTTAAAAGCCAAGCATGATACGATTGAATTATTATGAATCCAAAAAAGGAGGGGTCTCCTTGGTAGGCTATATTGTAAAACGGATTTTATCCTTAATACCTGTATTATTTATTGTCTCAATCGCAATCTTTTTAATTGTCCATCTAACACCAGGGGATCCGGCATCCGTTATCCTAGGAATGGAAGCAACGGAGGAACAGATTGAAGAATTGAATGAACAAATGGGGTTTAACCTCCCAATTTATAATCAGTATTTTACTTGGATAAAAGGAATCTTTCAGGGTGACTTGGGAAGGTCTTATTTCATGGATGAGCCCGTCACACAAGCCATTTTCAGTCATTTGGCTCCAACATTGTCTCTTGCTATATTAGCTGAAATTGTTGCATTGATTTTAGCGATTCCGATCGGTATTTATGCAGCTTATCGTCGTGGATCATTGGCAGATCATTCACTTATGGTGGTCTCTTTATTAGGAATGGCCGTTCCTAGTTTCCTACTTAGTTTATTATTAATGTTGTTTGTCGGTGTAAAATTAAATTGGTTACCAATCGCTGGTTATCAACCGTTAAGTTTAGGGGTATGGGAGCATTTTAGATACTTAATTTTACCGGCGATTTCTCTAGGAGCAATTCAAGCAGCACTTGTCGCAAGAATGACACGCTCTTCTATGCTGGAAGTTTTGAATATGAACTATATTAAAACAGCCCGTTCGAAAGGTGCGAAGGAAAGAAAGGTGATTGTGAAACATGCACTTCGTAATGCATTCCTTCCCATCCTGACAGTGATTGGACAATCCTTTGGGACACTTGTAACTGGTGCAGTAGTAGTTGAGACGATTTTTAACATTCCCGGTCTGGGACAGTTAATTATTAACTCAATTGAACGGAGAGATTTTGCTGTCATACAGGGTGTTGTTCTATTTGTTACCTTTATATATGTCATGATCAACTTAATTGTAGACTTATTGTATGGGATTATTGATCCTCGCGTTAGGTTGGAACGAAAATAGAAAGGAGATAGCATATGGCTGCAATTCAAAAGGAAAATGAATTCCAACAAATTAAGTCTAGTCTAAAAAAACAGCAACGATCATTGACCGTGAAAAGATTTTTCTCCAATAAATTAATGGTCCTTGGCGGCATCATTTTTATTTTTCTTATTGTATTTGCCTTCATTGGCCCCTTTCTCATGTCCTATGATCCATATGCCATGGTTGTGACAGAGCGATTAAAAGCATCTAGTTCCGCGCATTTATTAGGGACAGATGAATTTGGAAGAGATCTGCTAACAAGGATTGTGTATGGAGCACGGGTTTCCATGGGAATTGGTTTAGCCGTAACACTGATTTCATCATTCCTTGGTATGGTAATTGGTCTTTACGCTAGTTTTTATAATGCATTGGATCATATCTTAATGCGGATTTGTGATGCACTCATGTCCATCCCAGGTATTTTACTTGCGATTGCTTTAATGGCAGCATTAGGGCCATCAGCTACCAATGTCATTATCGCTTTGAGCATTGTTTTCACTCCAAGTATTGCCCGGATTGTTCGCTCTTCTGCATTAGTCGTCCGTGAGCAAACGTATATTGAGGCCATGAAGGCACAAGGAGCTAGTAACTTGCGAATCATTTGGGGGCATATAGCACCTAATACTATATCACCATTAATCGTCCAAGCTACCTTTGTGTTTGCCGAAGCCATCATTTCAGAAGCAGCTCTTAGTTTCCTTGGTGCTGGGATTCCCGCTCCAGATCCTAGTTGGGGAAATATCCTATATGCTGGGAAATTAGTGATTTTTAAAGCATGGTGGATGGTTGTTTATCCTGGACTTATTATTGTTGTATCCGTGTTGGGCCTTAACCTTTTAGGTGACGGCTTACGAGACTTTATAGACCCACATACAGCAGGAAAAAATAAACGTTAAATAGAAGCTGTGGCAATCCGTAGTACATCCCAAAGATGTTGCCTGCAGATCTATAATTTTACAACTACCAATAGTTGACTGAACGATAAAGGAGGGACACAAATGAACAATCAACCACTTCTTGAAGTAAAAGATTTAAAAACTCACTTTAACACTTCACGCGGACGTGTAACAGCTGTCGATGGGATCAGCTTCCAAGTCAATGAAGGAGAGATTCTAGGTGTTGTCGGTGAATCAGGTTGTGGGAAAAGTGTGATGTCCCAGTCGATTATGCGACTTTTTGATGAAAAGAATACAACTGAACATGAAGGGGAAGTTCGTCTTAATGGAAAAAATCTATTAGAATTGTCAAATGCTAAGATGGGGGCAATTCGTGGGAACGAGATCTCGATGATCTTTCAGGATCCCCTTAGCTCTCTTAATCCTGTTTATACAATCGGTGATCAAATAAGAGAAGCGATTTTATTGCATCAAAAGGTTTCAAAAAAGGAAGCAACAAAGAAGGCCGTTGACATGCTACGTCTGACGGGGATTCCAGCACCTGAAAAACGAGTAAATGATTATCCCCATCAATTATCTGGGGGAATGCAACAACGCGCCATGATTGCGATGGCTCTTGCTTGTCAACCAAAGCTATTAATTGCTGATGAGCCAACGACAGCCCTTGATGTTACCATTCAGGCACAAATTTTAGATTTAATTGTTGAGTTAAATAAAACATTACAGATGGGCGTTATGTTCATTACCCATGATCTTGGGGTTGTAGCTGAGGTATGCACCCGTGTGATTGTCATGTATCTTGGTCAAGTTGTAGAAGAAACAGATACAAAAAATCTATTCACAAAACCATTACATCCCTACACGAAAAGCCTAATGAAGTCTATTCCAAAGATAGATGGCGATCGGACCCAAAAGCTGCATGTCATTAAAGGATCTGTTCCTTCCTTAGAGAATGTCCCAAAAGGCTGTCGCTTTGCTTCACGCTGTCCGTTTGCCACAGATCTTTGCCGGGAAAAAGCACCTGAACTAGAGGATCATAGTGAAACTCAAAAAGTAAGATGCTGGCATTACAAAGAAATTGCGGAAAGAGAGGAGGATGATCATGTCTCTACAAGCAAATAAACAAGAGCCAATCCTCCAAGTCCAACATTTAAAAAAATATTTTCCTGTTACTGGACAATTCGGTCGATTAGGCGGCATTAAAGGGCAAGTAAAAGCGGTGAACGACGTTTCATTTGATATATACAACGGCGAAACATTGGGAATTGTCGGGGAATCAGGCTGTGGAAAAAGTACAACTGGCCGTACGATTCTCCGTTTAATGGAACCAACTGCCGGCAAAGTACTCTACCAAAATCAAGATCTTGTGCAAATGTCCAAGCAGGAGCTTCGAAGGACTCGAAAAGATTTACAAATGGTCTTTCAAGACCCTTATTCATCATTAAATCCAAGAAAAAACGTTGGGCAAATCTTAGAGGAACCCCTTAACATTCATGCCATCGGAGACAAAAAGGAACGAAGAGAGCGGACATTAGAGATGTTAAACAAGGTCGGCTTAGGGGCCGATTACTATTATCGATATCCCCATGAATTTTCTGGCGGTCAAAGACAACGGCTCGGTTTGGCAAGAGCGCTCATTTTGAATCCCAAAGTGATCATTTGTGATGAACCAGTATCAGCATTGGATGTATCCATTCAGTCTCAAGTTCTTAATCTCTTAGAAGAGCTTCAAGATGAATTTGATTTGACTTATCTATTCATTACTCATGATATTAGTGTCGTACGTCATATTTCTGATCGAATTGGTGTAATGTATTTGGGGAAAATTGTCGAAGAAGCCTCTACAGACCAGTTATTTGCAGAACCGCTTCATCCATATACAAAAGCTCTATTTTCGGCCGTCCCACGACCAAATATGGATGAAGATAAACGAGAACGCATTGTTTTGAAGGGAGATATCCCATCACCACTAAATCCACCAACAGGCTGTATGTTTCATACTAGATGCCCTTTCGCAACAGAAGTATGTAAGAATGTTGTGCCTGAACGCAAAGAAATAGCAAGTGGACATTATGTTTCATGCCATTTGTATTAAGAGTGAATAAGTTTTTTATACCTTTTTGTCTATCGTATCTTATAAGGAGGAATAATATATGGCCATCGTACAAAGAAAAAATGGCGCTTTTGGTATTTATAATGAAGCAGGTTATCAAGTAGAAGCCAGCTTTACAGCAGGTTCAACTGGTTTAAACCCGAAGGAATTATTAGAATCCTCTCTAGGACTATGTACAACAATTGTCATTCAAAGAATGCTAGAACGGGATGGAATAGAACTAGACGAAAATGATCCCTTCTCCGTTGAAGTCAAAACCGTAAAAGCGGCTGATCGCCCATCACGCTTCGAAGAATGTATCGTTCAAGTATCACTTCCAGACCACCTCCCTGAGGATTATAAAAATAAACTAATCAAATCCGCTGAAAAAGCATGTACAATTGGAAATACATTGAAACAAGGATTAAAAATCACCCAATCTGGGGACTGTCCCCTACCGAGTTAACGCGTTAATACACCAGGGGACAGTCCCCCTGGTGTATTTTTTAAGCCTTCTCTAATACTCTCGTTTCTCCAGTTTCAGGATGATCTGGATTTGTTGAGTCTTCACTTAGGCCTAGGACCTGTGCTGTGGAAGCGTGAATTTTTTGGAAAAGCTCTGGGTTTTCTACCAATGAAATACCATACGATGGAATCATTTGCTTTATTTTCGGTTCCCACTCTTTTAGTTGGTCCGGAAAGCATCTGTTTATGATATCAAGCATAACGTGAACAGCTGTCGAAGCTCCTGGAGATGCACCAAGCAATGCTGCAATTGAGCCATCTGCGGCACTTACTACTTCAGTGCCGAATTGTAATGTCCCTTTTCCCCCAGTAACCGTGTCTTTAATCACTTGCACACGCTGACCAGCGACAACTAGATCCCAATCCTCACTCTTGGCGTTTGGAATAAACACTCGTAACTCTTCCATACGTTGTTCCTTCGATAACATCAGTTGTTGAATCAAATATTTTGTCAAGGACAGTTCTTTAGCTCCTGCCGCCAACATCGTTAAAACATTGTGCGGTTTCACCGAAGTAATTAAATCAAATACCGATCCTGTTTTAAGAAACTTTGGTGAAAAGCCAGCGAACGGTCCAAATAATAACGATTTTTTATTATCAATATATCTTGTGTCCAGATGTGGAACTGACATTGGCGGAGCTCCAACCGAGGCTTTCCCATACACCTTTGCATGATGTTGCTCGGCAATCTCAGGATTATTACACACCATGAATAACCCACTTACTGGGAAGCCACCAATATGCTTTCCTTCAGGAATACCGGATTTTTGCAGTAAATGTAGACTGCCGCCACCACCGCCAATAAAGACGAATTTTGCTATGTGACGTTCAACCGTGCCACTGTCAAGATTTTTCACTTTCAATTCCCAGCATCCATCATCCATACGATTGATGTTATCTACACTATGTTTGTAATGAATCTCGACATCTTGGCTTTGTAAATGGTCAAACAACATACGTGTTAGGGAGCCAAAATTAACATCTGTTCCGGAATCAATCTTTGTCGCTGCTATAGGCTCATCCAAAGTGCGATCCTTCAACATAAGGGGTGCCCATTCGGCTAGTTTTTCCGGATCATCGGAAAACTCCATTCCTTCGAACAAAGGATTGTTGGAAAGGGCTTCAAAACGTTTTTTCAGAAACTTTACATTCTCTTCGCCATATACATAACTCATATGGGGCAATGGCATGATAAAGTCTTGCGGGTGGCGAATTAGATTACGATTAACCAAATAAGACCAAAACTGTCTCGATAGTTGGAATTGTTCGTTCACTTTAATTGCTTTACTAATATCAAGTGAACCATCCGGTTTTTCAACGGTATAATTAAGTTCACACAGTGCAGAATGTCCTGTACCTGCATTATTCCATTCGTTAGAGCTTTCTTCCCCTGGCTTCGTAAGCTTCTCAAAAACCTTAATCTCCCAGTCTGGTGCTAATTCCTTCAAAAGAGTTCCTAAAGTCGCACTCATAACTCCGGCACCGATTAGGATAACGTCCGTTTTCGTTTGTCTGTTACTCATTTTTACCATATCCTTATACCTTGAGATTTGCAGAAAAGATGTAAGCGCGTCCCAGCAAACCATGACACAATCTAGGGACTTACCTTTCCTGTATCAATAATCATCTGATTATAGTATGTCTAAATCTTTTATAGATTAAAATATTCATATAGAAGATTATAACATAGTTGGATCCTTTATGAGTACATCCTCATGCAAAAGCCCTTGGAACTTTTTACTACAAGTTGGTTTGGTATGAAACAATCAGAGGCTACATTGTCGAAGTTCTTTTCGGGGCACGAAGCATTTCAATGTGTTTTTCCATGTATTCCTGTTATGATAGTTGGGATAAGGGCCAAGCCCAACTTTAACAGGAGAGGAAAATGGACAATGTCAAATATACAAATTCCAATTTCTGTTTTAAATCTTGTGCCAATCAGACAAGGCCAGGAGTCGAAGGAAGCAATTGATTCCATGGTGGATTTGGCACAAGCTACGGAAAAAATGGGGTATACACGTTATTGGATTGCAGAGCATCATAATACTGCGACATTAGTGAGTTCTGCAACATCGATTTTAATCAAACATACATTAGAACATACGGAGAAAATTCGTGTTGGGTCTGGTGGCGTTATGCTGCCAAATCATGCACCGCTAGTTGTGGCGGAACAATTTGGGACAATGGCCACCATCTATCCCGGACGTTTGGACTTAGGACTTGGCCGTGCGCCGGGAACAGACATGATTACAGCAAATGCATTAAGACGCTCAAAAAGCGATACCGTCTACACGTTCCCTGAGGATGTCAAATCATTACTCACTTATTTTGGTCCAGAGGAAGAGCAAGGGTCGGTAAAAGCCTATCCTGGCGTCGGGACGAATATTCCAATATACATTCTTGGCTCTTCCCCAGATTCTGCTCATTTAGCAGCAAGATTAGGATTGCCTTATGTATTTGCCTCTCACTTTGCACCAAGGTGGATGGCAGATGCAATCGACATTTATCGGAGTGAATTTCAGCCTTCCGAGTATCTTGATCAACCCTATATGACGGTATGTCTCAATGTGATCGCTGCGGAAACAGACGAAGAAGCAAAACGAGAAGCCACCACCATGCAACAATTTTTCCTAAATGTTGTGAGAGGCTCCTCTGTAAAACTAAGCCCTCCCGTCGAAAGCATGGATGCACTGTGGAATGAGCAAGAAAAAGCAATTGCATCGAACATGAGTAGCTTCACATTCATGGGAAGTAAAACAAGCATTCGAGCACAAATGAAACAATTTCAAGATCAATACCATGTTGATGAAATAATGGCCATATCCTATATTTTTGATCCTGAAAAACAAAAACGCTCCTATGAAATTTTGAAAGAAGTTGTGGATGAAGGATAAAAACTGGGGCCTGTCCCCCAACGCTTTAACGCGCTGGGGGACAGGCCCTCAATAACTCAAGGATGCTTCTGGTATGATTTTAAAGCCGTCGACCATCGTATCTTCATCCACTTCAATTAATAAGCAACGTTTGCCATTATGATTCACTTGTTTTACATATTTTATATCTTGAGGGCTGATAGCAATATTGGCTACTTTTGTTTGGATTTTAATAGATTTGGACGTATAGTTCGGAACAATGCTACTTGCTTTCACCTCGTATTTCTCGTCATCGATCACTTTTTGAAAAGCCATTTCCACTTTATCTGTATCGACGTCCTCTACTCCACTCACCTTCAAAACACGTTCCACATCTTTATAATCCAACTTAGGTGCTTCATCCTCTTCGTCTTCATTAATGATCCGATTAATTTCCTCATATACATTGGAGAGTGTACTCGTATCGACTTCTTCCCCGACGACTTCCTTCACAATTTCCTCAAAAACTGCCTTGTCATCCTCTGCTGTCATGATCTCTTCCCCGTTTAGGACATTTTCAATAAAATGATAATCAAGTTTCTTCCCAGCTGAGTACAGGATGTGGTTGACATCTGCCGAGTTTTCAGTAAAGCTCGGAAATAAAAACCCAGCGACTGGGGATTTCAAGTTAATGATGGAGTCCATAGCAACACTAGCCTTAAACTCCTTTTCAATATAATCAAAAACAAGGGATTTTTTCGGCTGATCCGTTTGATTCATACTACAAAGAATAAAGGGATGTAAATAAACCTCATCGCGATCGCTTATTTCCGTCTCGTCATTACTTTTCTTCGTTGGTTTATAATACTCCCCGCGAATAAAGGTTACGACCATGTCCTTTTCATACTCAACATCTTTAAACATCTTGGACACGATCTTAAGCATTTGTTCTTCCCATTCCTCGCCATCTATATCAAGTGCCTCGTAAAGAATAACCTGAGTATGATCTTCCGCTTGCTCTTGGAACCTCACCTCAAACAACTTTTGATCCATCTTCCCCGTCAGCACCTTCTTAAAATTCGCCATAAACAACTCCTGCTGCTCTCGCTCCAACATCGGAAACGGCTGACTCTCCTGATGATAAATCTCACTACTCTCTTTCCTTATGTAAACATTAAAAATATCCTGTACTTTTAACAAATCATTATCCAACTTAAATTGCTTCCGTATATTGCCAATATCATTCTTATTCATCTAATGGTCCTCCTTTAATTTGGGGGACTGACCCCCGTCACGTTAATGCTTTAACACATTGGGGGACTGGCCCCATCGTCTAACCGATTTAAACAATGGTGTAAAATCATTTCTATATCATTCAAATTCTGTTTTTCGTTTTTGTTTCTATATATAATATTCATTAACCAATTTGTTAGGTTACGAAGATGGTGTTTGTATGTATACATCCTTAATAAATCAAGGTCTAGCTCTATTGGTGTGGGGGTATTTTTTTGATAGGAAGAGAATAGAATCTCAAATCCCTCACCCATATAATTAAATAAATCGTACTCTCTGGGGGCCAATATGGCTGATTCCCAATCGATCACATGGATATCTGTTCCTTTTTGAATAAGATTTCCTCCCCATAAGTCTCCATGGCAAAAAACGAATTGATGCTCTGTAAATATGTTTGATCGCAGCTGATGGAGTTTTGTCAGAAGAGAAAATATATACTCCTTCTTTTTTACGACGATTTCAAGGTCGTTATAGGGTAAGCTCTCTTCTAGCACATCGATACATGCCCTCAGGTTCATTTCAAACGATAAATCAAAGTTATCTTTTAAAAGCGGAGAGTGTTCAATGTTTGTTTGATGGATTGTAGCCATTATTTTACCAACATTATATAAAATTGTATTTGAGAGAGGATATGCATCCGCTAATGTCCTTCCCTCAATATAATGAAAGAGTATAACGGAAAAATCCGCAAATGCCGTTTTATAATCATGATGAATATTCTCTATTGGCAATGAAATATTTGTTAGCGCACCTTGAGAATAAATTCTCCATAACAGTGGCAAAACACGGTATAAATTACTTAAACTATCCACCTGTCGATCATTCTCATGGTCGAAAAGCTTGAGATAATAGTGATGACCATCGTGACAAGTCACTTTGTACGAATAAGCAGAATCTCCCATAGGAATAAAGTGAATATTCACAGTTGACAAATGATATTCTGTCTTTAAAAGATTGATCAGTATGCTATCTTGTAAAGGATATTTAACCTTCATTGCTAATTCTCCTATAGTAGATTCAAGTGAAAGGGCCTGACCCCCACCACGTTAATACTTTAACACATGAGGGGACTGACCCCAAAGCTTACCATAACTCCATCTTTATAAATAAATCTATACTCCCGCTCCATTTGTCCATCTAGAATTTTAGGTAGATAGATTGGAATATTGTCTACCACACCCCGATTGTTGGGGTGTAAGATCCAATCAATCTCTTTCCATTCAAGAATGCCTTCATCAGTGCTAAGCGGTGTTTGGATCTCTTCGTTTGGAGGTAAGTCGGCCAGAAACAGGTACATTCCCGAGTTTCCCTTATCACTTTCCCATGTCACATTTCCCGCATGTATGACTTTTGAAAGGGAAATACCCGTTTCTTCCCAAGCTTCCCTCAATATTCCTTCAGTGGGGGTCTCATTTTCCTCTATTTTTCCACCAACTCCATTCCACAAACCCATATTTGGATTTTTCCTTCTGTTCAACATTAATAGACTATTTCTCTTTCTTATAAAACAAAGCGTATATTTTAGCATTATTATTCTCCTTACACTATGGGGACTGGCCCCCACCACGTTAATGCTTTAGCACACGAGGGGACTGGCCCCGATTAAGTCCCCGATTAAATTGGCTTTCATACATTCGATGGTAGAATCCGTTGTTTGTTAGGAGTTCTTGGTGTGAGCCGGATTCGATGATTGCGCCTTGGTGGATGACGAAGATACGGTCGGCGTTTTCGATTGTTTTTAGGCGATGGGCGATGACAAAGCTTGTTCGTCCTTCGGTTAGGCGGTTGATTCCTTTTTGAATTTCAATTTCTGTATTGGTGTCGATGCTGGATGTGGCTTCATCTAGTATTAGGATATCAGAGTCGGCTAGGATCGCTCTTGCAATTGCGAGTAATTGGCGTTGCCCCTGACTTAGATTAGATCCACCAGAGGTAATCTGTGTATGGTAACCTTCAGGCAAATGTTTAATATAGTGATGGGCTGAGGCCATTTTGGCTGCCGAAATGACATCCTCATCTGTGGCTTCCAAACGTCCATACCGAATGTTTTCCATAATCGTTCCCGAAAAAAGGAAGGTGTCTTGTAGCACAATTCCGATTCGCCTTCGCAATCCACTTAATTGATAATCGCGAATATCTCGACCATCTACTTGCAACTGTCCACCTGTCACATCGTAAAATCGCATTAATAGATTGATAATTGTCGTCTTTCCAGAACCTGTCGGGCCCACAAGGGCAATTTTTTCTCCTGCCTTCACTTGAAAATCAATGTCTTTTAAAATCGGCTGCCCCTCATCATACCCAAAGTGAACATGGGAAAATTCCACATCTCCTCTAAATGAATCTACGACAATCGCTTCTTGTTTATCTACTAAATCCGGTGTTTCATCCATCACCTCAAACACCCGCTCTGCGCCTGCAATTGCCGACTGAAAGGTGTTCAATAGATTTGACAACTGGTTAATTGGTCGAAAGAATTGGCGAGAGTATGTCACAAAAGCCGCAATGATTCCGACCGTGGCCAATTCATTCACTGTCATGACCGCACCAATCGCGATCACAAATCCAAGTCCTAAATTATTAATAAAATTATTGACAGGACCGAGAAAGCCAGAAACCGTATCAGCCGCCATGGCGGAATGACGCAGACGTTCATTGACTTCTGAAAATTGTTGATCGATTTTTTCTTCCTTGCCAAAAAGCGTAATCACTTCATTGCCAGAAATTGATTCTTCGATAAAACCATTTAATTCCCCTAAATCTGTTTGTCTTTTGATAAAATAACTACTACTGTACGAGATCAATTTCTTCGTAGTAAAGATCATTAACGGAATGACGAGAAGTGTGACAATCGCAAGTACCCAGTTCAAGGAAAACATCGCGATCCCCACTCCTATTACCATTAAAACAGAAGAAAAAATTTGGATTACACTTTGACTTAACGCATTATTCAATTGATCGATATCATTCGTGACCCTGCTCATCAAATCACCATGCTGCCGCTTATCAAAAAAACCTAACGACAATGTTTGAAACTTATTAAACAAATCTTGGCGCATTTTTCGAATCGTTTCCAACGAAACACGTACCATCATAAAATTTTGCAACCACGTAAACACGGTTGTCGCAAAATACACGAGCGCAAGTATGGCTAATAATCGTAATGTGCCACTGATATCTTTTGGTATGATATAGTCATCAACGATCACACCAATCATATACGGGGCAAGTAGTCCTAGTAAGGTAGTGACAATCACGAAAATGATCGATGCGATTAATGCCACTTTTTGTCTCTCCATATAACGCCAAATTCGTTTAATCGTTCCAACTGGATCCTTTGCCTTAACAACTGGTCCACTAAATCCCCGTGGTCCACGCGCACGTCCCATCATATTAGGAGCTGGTTTGCTCATCCAGACTTGACCTCCTTCCCACTTTGAGAATAATAAATATTACGATACACATCGCTTTTTAATAATAACTCGTCATGTGTCCCACTTGCTTCAATGGTGCCGTCTTCCATGACAAGAATTTGATTCGCATCAATAATGGAGGAAATTTTAGATGCGATGATCAATACCGTTGTAGCAGAAAAATTCCTCCCTAAAGCCTCTTGTACGGTAAATTCTGATAACGCATCAATGGCAGAAGTCGAGTCATCAAGGACGATCATCTTCGGGTCTCGAATAAACGCCCGAGCCACCGATAACCGTTGTTTTTGCCCGCCTGATAAATTGGTTGCACCTTGCATTAACAAGTGTTCATATTTTCCATCCAACCGATCAATAAATTCACTGGCGGCGGCCGATTGTGCCGCAACATCCATGTCTTCCTCTGTTACATCCTCTTTTCCAAACTGGAAATTTTCCTTAATCGTACCAGAAAACAGCATCGCCTTTTGTGGAACAAACCCAATGGCTGAACGAAGTGTTTCTAGCGGCAGATTCTTCACATTGATCCCATCGATTAGAATCTCCCCTGAATCAGGATCATATAGACGAGGAATGAGCTTAACAAGGGTCGACTTTCCACTCCCGGTCGCCCCAATAATCCCAATGGTTTCTCCAGCCTTTGCAGTAAACGAAATATTTTTCAACACATACTCGCCATTTTTACTATAGCTAAAGAAGACGTCTCGGAATTCTATGTTTCCCTCGATCATATGCCCGGCAACTGAATGAGCACTTTCTGTAATATCAATTTTTGTATCCAACACCTGAACAATTCGCTCTGCAGAAGGAAAAGAACGAGCAATTTGCATTAACACATGACTGCTGCTCATTAATCCGTTCATCATAATGTTTAAGTAATTAATAAAGGCCAAAATGACTCCCACTTGAAGAATCCCTTCATTCATTTTGATCACACCGAGCCAAAGTCCGGCAATGATGCCCATATTCACAACCAACATCATCATCGGCATTAATGTGAGGATGAGCTGCTCTGCTGTCATATTACGCCTTGTCAGCAAATCATTCACCGTCTTAAAACGGCCTTTCTCATACCCGTGGCGATCAAAGGCTTTAATCACTCGAATACCGGCTAACATCTCCTGAAGCTTTGTGTTCACTTGGTCCATCGCTTTTTGCACCTTAGTAAAAAGCTTTCCAGATTTCACCGAGAAAAAATAAATAAAGGCAACCAGAATCGGAATGGAGACAAGTAAGATTGGAAAAAGTTCCCGTGCTGTGAACCAAACAATGACAATCGAACCGATAAAAAGCAGAGGACCTCTGACAAAAATACGCAATGTCATAATCACCGCTTGTTGCAAGGTAGAGATATCATTCGTTAAAATTGTCATTAATTTCCCTGTCCCAAACGCATCCGTATTTTGATTTGAAAAGCGCTCAGTCTTTTTAAACACCGCTCGGCGGATGTCAGTTGAAAAATGAACAGCTGCTTTTGCGGCATAAATGGAACTCCCAGCTCCCCCGATTAAACCAATAAAGGCACTTACTAACGTAATAAGTCCCAGCTTAATAACATAGCCATTATCTTGATTGGCAATCCCAACATCAATCATCTTCTGCATAAATGTCGGCTGCAAAAGATCCATCGCCACTTCCATACACATAAGCAGCGGTCCTAAAATAGCAAAAACGGTATATGGTTTTATAAATTTTAGTAACTTTTTGATTGCATTCATGAAGGATCCCCTTACTTATTTTTCTTTTTTAAACGCTCAGTCATTTTATTAATCAAAGCGATTAATTCCGATGCATCTTCAGGATTTCCACGTGTTTGTTTCATTGCTTTTCGGAGTTCTCGCTCCCAAGCTTTGACCGACTCCCTTAGTTGTAGCGATTCTTTGGAATTTCGCCAAATCATTCTCTCTTTCCATTCCGTCCAGAAATCACCCTCCTCATGCTGCACCATTTCCTCTAACCGCTTCAAACCGCTCTGGTTAATGGAATAAACTTTTTTATCCAATCCTGAATCCAACTCAATGAGTTGCTGATCCAGTAATTCCTGAAGAGCGGGATAGATGGTGCCAGCACTTGCCACATACGCACCATCAGATCGTTCTTCAAGCTCCTTCATAATTTGATAACCATGCATCGATTCCTCGGCCAATAAATGCAAAATTGCCAGTGGGATAAAGCCTCTACGTCTCCTCATTTTCGTCCTCCTTTATCATATCGGTAATTATAAACGATATATCGATAAATAACAATCGTCATAAAGGACAAACTCCTTATTTTTAAATTCATATAATTCAAGCTTACTGCTAGCTGACTGCTCGTTCAGTCCCCAAGTATACATGGAATACCAAATTTTACAGGTCTGCATTTTCCTAGTATTTGCCGCAATTTATTGAATTTTATACAAAGGAATAGTATCATAGACTCCATTAATATATTGCATTCATTGAAAAACAGGCTATATCTAGACATCTTTGGAGGGACAGCTTTGACACAAAAAAAATTACCTTTTTCAAAATATATTGCGATCGGCACTATGTTATTTGCGCTATTTTTTGGTGCCGGAAATTTAATTTTCCCAGCAGAATTGGGACAAAATGCAGGATTACATCTTTGGCCAGCAGCTTTAGGATTTCTGATTACCGGTGTTGGCTTGCCACTAATGGGAGTTTTAGCGATTGGCTTTTCCGGAAGCCGTAATTTACAAGAGCTCGCTAGCAGGGTTAATCCAACTTATGGCATCCTTTTTACCTGCCTACTATATTTAACGATCGGGCCATTTTTTGCTTCCCCCCGTACGGGTACAGTTGCCTATGAAGTAGGCATCGCCCCTTTCGTAAGCGATGGTTTTCAACAAGGAGGATTGTTGATCTTTTCATTTTTATTTTTCTCGGTTACTCTGTGGTTTTCTCTAAATCCAGCGAAGCTCGTTGATAATGTTGGAAAGATTTTAGCACCGGGGATCGTAATTCTTCTTGCTATTCTCTTACTATTCGTCATTATAAAACCAATCGGTGCTATTCAGGACCCGGTAGGAGAATATGCAAATAACGCATTTTTAACCGGATTTCTAGATGGATATAATACAATGGATGCACTCGCTTCGCTTGTATTCGGAATTATCGTGATCAATTCCGTTCGTTCACTAGGTATCACTTCAAAAAGCGGAATTCTTAATGCCACTGTAAAATCAGGCCTGATTGCCGTCACATTACTTGGTGCTATTTACATTGGCATTGCCTTTATGGGAGCAACAGGCACTGAAGCCTTTGGGTTTTTTGAGAATGGCGGGCCTGTCCTTGGCAATGCAACTTCCTATTATTTTGGCGCTTTGGGCATGATAATGTTGGCGGTTCTGATCACACTAGCATGTTTAACAACAGCCATTGGCTTAACAACAGCATGTGCTGAGTATTTTCAAACGCTATTTCCAAGATTCAGCTATAAATCATTAGTAGTATTTTTCGCGGCCCTTACCTTTGTTTTTGCTAACTTTGGCTTAACGAATATCATTACTTTCTCAGTTCCTGTTCTGATGTTCCTTTATCCCCTTGCGATTGTATTAATGATTCTAGCTTTTCTGTCTCCATTATTTCATCATAAGCGTGTCGTTTACGTGCTAACGACTGTTTTCACGTTTTTAATCAGTATATTTGATGGGTTAAAAGCGTTATGTAAGTCATTAGAAATTGATTATTTTGCTTGGATGAAACCATTCATTACGTTCTACCAAAAAATATTACCCATGTATGATGAAGGACTTGGCTGGTTACTCCCCGCCTTAATTATCATTATCATCACGACTATCGGGGTTCGATTGAAAGTTGAAAAACGGAGTAAAATTGAAGTGTGACTATGATTAGAACCAATATAAAAAGCAGGAGCAAAAAGCCCTGCTTTTATATCGCTACATTCATTTGAAAGAATTCCCTGTCAATTAGTAGTAGAAGGGTATAGTCTATTGTTATAACTAGAGATAAATTTTATATCTTACTTATAACGCTGTTTGAATGGTAAACTATTCCCAATGTAAATTACGAGGAGGAAATTTGATGACAAAAACACTTGTTAAGGCGCCATTTAGAGCGGACCAAGTTGGAAGTTTATTACGTCCGGAAAATTTAAAAAAGGCTAAACGCGATTTTAAAGAAGACAAGATCACACTTGAACAGCTTCATGAGATTGAACGTCAAGAAATTAAACATGCGGTTGAGAGACAAATTGAAGCTGGCTTGCAAGTCGTAACTGAGGGGGAGTTTGGACGTGACTGGTGGCATTCGACCTTTATGGAACATTTATTAGGGGTTGAAGGCTATGTTCCAGAGCAAGGCTACCACTTTTCCAAGCAAGAGACTGATCCTTACGATGTAAGACTTGTTGGCAAAGTAGCATATAACCCGAACCATCCATTTTTTCAACAAGCAAAGGAACTTTTAGAAATTGTTGATGATAGGGCTGTGACAAAATTCACGATTCCAAGTCCGAACCAATTCTTCCATCCCGCCATTATTAATGGACACTATAAACATTTTGAGGAATTTGCAACAGATATTATTGAGGCTTACAGGAAGACGATAGATGAGTTCTATCGAATCGGTATTCGTTACCTTCAATTAGATGATGTATATTTAGCGGTTATCGCAACAGCCGACCTTCCTCCAGAAGAAAAGAAAATTCAAGCTGAATTGGCAGTAAAAGTTGTTAACAGCATTCTGGAAGGAAAACCTGAAGATTTAACGGTGACAACCCACATATGTAGAGGAAACTATCGCTCCGACTATTCCTTCTCAGGCGGCTATGACACCGTCGCACCAATAGTCTTTGCGAATGAAAAAGTGGATGGTTTCTTCTTGGAGTATGATGACGAACGATCAGGTTCCTTTGAACCCCTTCAATACATTCCAAAGGGCGGTCCAAAAGTTGTTCTAGGTCTAGTAACATCAAAAACTGGTAAATTAGAAGACAAAGAAGTAATTAAAGCAAGAGTTCAAGAGGCAACAAAATATGTACCCTTAGAGCAACTATGCCTTAGTCCACAATGCGGCTTTGCCTCCACCCATCACGGCAATATCTTAACAGAAGACGAACAATGGGCAAAACTAAAATTTGTCGTTGACACCGCTAAAGAAATTTGGGGATAACAAAAAGCGGGGCCTGTCCCCCATTGTGATAAAGTAGTAACGCAATGGGGGTCAGGCCCTTTTTACTGTAATGCTATGAATGCTACCATCTTGTCCGGCTAAAAATAATTGATTTCCATGTAGTACGGGTGTTGAATATACGTAGTCTGTTGAGAAATGATGTTGGTCGACAATGTGACCAGTTGACAGATCTAACCCCATAAGCAGGCCATTTACACCGGTGATGTAGACGAGATTACCACTAGCGATTGGTGAGGTATTGAAAATTCTCTGAGGTACTGTGGTTTCCCAAAAAATTTCGCCAGAATATGGATCAATTGAGGCGATATTTCCCCATTCATTGATAAGAATTGCTCTTGTTTCTTCTAATGTATGGATAAGAGGAGCTGAATAAGGATTGGAGACCTTGCATGTCCAGATGATTTCCCCGCTATGACGATTCAAGCCGTACGCAGCCGCTACGGTTGAGACCAATACAATCGAAGGCTTATCGCGATTATCTGGAACAATAACTGCCTTTGTCCCCCACGGACTATAAATGAGCTTACTAAAAGGTCTGTCTCTTAGGTCCAGTGCTTTTTTCCAGAGGAGGCTGCCGGTTGTTTTGTCTAGCGAATAGATGTAGCCATCCCCAGCGCCTAAGTATAGCGCCCGCTCATCAACTGCCGGCATTCCTGCAGAGAACCCGCCTAATGCAGTTGTCCAATTTTGCAACCCACTTCCTATTTTTAAAGATAAGACTTGCCTCCCTGCACAAACAATGACCTGCGAATAATCAATCACAAGGGTAGCAAGCACAGCTCCATCTGCCTTATAGGACCATATTTCCTGACCATTTGAAGAGTTTAAAGCATAAACCCTGTGGTTCTTTGTCCCGAAAATAATAAGATTACCTGAATGGGCATACTGAGGAGTACCCAAGATCGAAGCACCTGCATGAAATGTCCATAATACTTTCCCCTCAAGGGTTGAGGCAAGCACCTGACCACTCGTAGTTGCAGCCACCACTAGAGGAGGATCACCCGGACTTTCGTTCACTATCTCCAGTCCAGCCTGTATAGGTTCTTCCAAATCCAATAGTTTTTTTAATCGATTAGCCTGCCCTTGCTCTGGGACGATAATCTTCAAAAATTCATCCCAATATTGCCTTCGAGCATTCACAACACGAACTTGCAAACGATATATTCCTGCTGGCATTTCATTCATAGCAATATCGGTTTTCCACTCTAGTGGGTATTCCTCATCTTTTGAAGAAGATAGCCTTTTCCAGTTACCGTCGGTTTTACCAGCCCAAGTATACTCCGGCCAAAACTGATAAAGTACGCTGATTGCCTTGCTTCCTTGATCTAATCCTACAGTTAAAGAAGCATCTGTCGTCTTAGATTGAACAACAATAGAATGGGGGCGCTCTAATGCTGCCGGCCGATCCCCTTGGAGCGGTATTTCAGTAAAAAGCCGTAGATTTGGTTCCTGCAGCTGTTCTTTTGTTTCTCCAGAAAAGATAGATAATATCGGCACGCCCTTGCGATTATTTTTCTTTTCTACCCAAAAGAAAAACGGACCCTTTTTTATCGCAGGTAAACTAAAGAATGTTGCACCATTCTGCTCCCATTTATTCTCTTCGTGGACATGTCCCGAAAAAACGGCTCTTACATTATATCTCTCTATAACCTCAAGGAACTTATCCTCATTACAAATAAAATAATGATGCTCACCTATTGGATAATGCAAATAAATTATAACAGGGGTCTCTGACTTTAGAGCACTTAAATCTTTACTTAGCCATGCTAAATCTTCTTTCGTAAAATACCCCGGCTCCCGCAAAGGCTCTGTTGGGTCCAAAGCAATAAAATGTACGCCTCTGATATCAAAAGAGTACGGTGTAATACCAAATAACTGTTTATACTTCTCGCCGGCCCATTCGTCCCAGCGCATCTCATGATTACCAGGTATCACATGTAAATGTTCTCGAAAGGTTGATGGAATTAATGCTTCAAACTCCTTGTACTCATGAGGTAACCCGCATTCCGTCATATCACCGAGATGTAAGATAAACTGCGGTTGGCGTTGCAGAGTTAGATATTCATATATATCTGTTAAATGCTGGGATCGTTCAGGAACATTCGGGTCAATATGCGAATCTGCCAAAATCGCAAATGAAAAGTCTTGCCCCCCTATCTCCTGTGTTGTTAATGATTCACTGGAGATTTTTGAACGATCATTACTTTCCATTTTTGTTTGTAAAAACTGGTCCGACATATGGTTTTACCTCCTATAAAGCGAAACAGACAGTTCATTCGGAAAAAACTTCTTGAATAATATCACCAACAATCCTATGAATATCACCCTCTGGTTCAATTGGGAATTCATTATTTTTTTGTGTCCATGCATACTCCCATTCAAACCAATCTATATTCTCCTGTGGCTCTCCTGCCTCTAATGAAGTACGTAATGAATCAATATGTCTTTGCCATCTTGGGAAATAAAAGTCCATCGTTAAGCCAGCCCATTCCTTGTGTCCGTAATCATGAAGAATTTCTTGGGCTGGTGAAGCCCAAATGGTAATTAATGTTCTGGCGTTATATTCATATAGCGCTTTTTCCTCTTTTGTTTTTCCTAGACTTTTCGCCTGTTCTAGCCATGGACCAAGCAAAAATTCCTTTCGAGTATTTAGTAACGCATCTTGTGTTCTTATAATATTCAAAAAGGTAGAACTGCTTTTAGAAAAAGCACTAATATCCTGGTTTTTATAGGCATCCATGAATGCACGATGAAGCCGCCTTGCTCTATTGGCCAATGCCTGCCGAGTCACATCGACTAAATCATATAAGTAACCATCATTTTCTGACAACTCTGCATAGGCCCGATATAAAAGCTGACAAGCTTCTTCAACCAAAGATGGATCATAATAAATCTCGAGAGAATCCCATTTCTTTTGTTCGTTATGATCGAAATTTTTAATAACATCTGCCTTAGATGGTCGTTTATTGATAACACTATGTGTAGGACCAGGCTGTTTGGAATATCCGTATGCACTTTCTTTCAAAAGCTCCCACGCCCTTTGAACGTCTTCGTTGTCCCTACCATATCGCCGTATTACATATTGACGTAACCATTTCTTCACATCTATTTCGCTGCGCCAGCCCATTTCCGTCATTAAATCATACATAACTGGATTTTGTTCAATTCCCTCTCCAGTAAATCCTACACCGACTAAATCACCTGAATGAGAATGATGAAGTGCTTCCAATAAATAATGGGCAGATCCGCTCATATCCCCATACAATCCACTTCTTCCACCAAAGTTCTGTAGAAAGGACCAGACCCATGGTAAGCCAAAGAATACATCTTCCCCTTCTCGTTTCCATCTTGGTGAATTTTCTCCCCATAAATCAAGAATCATTGTATAATTTTTATCTAAACCTTTCATAAACGCAGTTGTCGGATTTTCCCACCAAGCCTGTAAGACCCAAACGGCTTGATCATCCGCTTTGACTAGTTCATTTTGAATCAATTCAGCCGCTTTTTTTAGATCGATACCATCCAGATTTCCACCTTCATGAAAAGGATCGCCTGCATAAAAATGATCATGGCCAAACAAATTTTTCTGTTCTTCATAAAAAATCTCAGCCATTTTCCCGAAGGTAGGATCATCTGGTAATAAAATAAATGGACGTTCCAAGCCTACCCAATCTCCTTGATCCAAGGGATTCGACTCTGGCACTTTTTCTTTAAAGTCTGGCGGGACAATTCCTGTATAAGCTTGTAGAACACGTGTCATTCCCAATTCACGCATACGCTTATGGATTTTCTTGGCTAACTGCAAGCGGTCCCTGAACCAATTATCAGATAGGTCACCACCCCAACCGTACATGCAGCCTAACCATTGGAAAGGCAAATAAGCAGGACCTGTGAGATATTTCTTAATTTCCTTGTCCGTATATCCAACCCTGGAAAGTGTTCTCCTCCAAACTTCCTCATGCCCCGTTAATTCCAAAACAAGGTCAATCCCGTTCAAGGCCATCCAATCTAGTTCTTTTTCCCAGCGCTCCCAATCCCAAAAAACCGTAGAATATGAAAAAGTAACATAATTTAAGTGATAGAAATAATCATAAGGTCTTACTTTACGTACTTTGCCCTCTACCTTAGGCATCGGCTCGGGGATATGTAATTGATTGCCCGACCAGGAAAAACTCGCCTGACATTTATACTTTAAATACCAGTTCAATCCAAATGACATGGCTACAGGTGAGGAGCCTGAGACCATTATTTTGTCGGCTTGATTATCTAATTCGAACACATGCTTTCCGTTTTCCATTGGTATTCCTTTGAAAACGAATTTTTCTGCCATGCTTGCACCTAATAATCTCTCTACAACTCCATGGACAGCTTCCACAGAAAATAAATAATCCACACTTTTAATCATGTCTTGACAACCCCTTCTGAATCATGCTGTCGCTATCATCCGAATATTTTTCTCGTAGTAGCTGTATGTAAAGTGATCAATCTATGAATCACTTTTCATACCCTCTCGCAATGACTGGACCGCCCTCCTGCATCACTGTCCACAATGGATCCACAACATAATCCATTGTCGACATCATTTCATCATGCCACTCAAGTAGCAGATAAGCAGCCGTTTCGCATATATCTCTTCGTTCTCTGGCAAGATTGGTTTGCTCATGCGGATCACTTTTCAAATGAAACAACATCTCTTTTTCAAATCCATGGTGTCCATCATGATAACTGCGAATATACAACCAATCATCAAACCTAACGCTTCGCTGACAAACGTGAACACACTGTGACAAAACTAAATAGGGTCTTGCAGTTGATTTCCCATTCACAATAGTGTCGACATAGCTTTGTCCGTCCCATAACGCTGCTTTGTCACCCCCTAATAGGTCTATCAGTGTAGGTGCTAAATCAAGATGATAGTGTAATCCATTGTCAACGATTCCCTTTTTGCCTGTTGGCCATTTAAAAATCATGGGAATATGGCAAGTTGCTTCATCCGCTGTTCCATGATCGGAATATATACCTAATTCGCCCATGTTCTCACCGTGATCGGCACTAATTAAAATAGCTGTATCTTCCATAACCCCTATTTGTTCTAATAATTGAAACACCCTACCAATATGATCATCCATATAACGAATAGCACTATCATAATGATCTAAAAATGTTCGTAAATCAGCGTACTTTTCAACCTTCTGCTGATGTCTAGGCCAGTTTGCGTAATATGTTTTGGCATGAATATTCATATCTGCTATACTGTGTTGCCCTTCCTTGTTTTTATGAAGTGCAAAGACCTCTTCTGTTAACCATTCTGGTATGGGCTCGCCTTCAAAAGGATTGCCAAACTCTTCTGGTGCGCGATAAGGGGTATGAGGATCCCAAAAATTTAAATGTAAAAACCAGTTGTCCTTGCCTGCATGCTCCTCTATCCATTTAAGTGCAATAGGAAGCACCTGTTCAGCAGATTCATTTCCCTTTTCCCCTATATTAAACACTTCATTAAACCCTGCATTGAAGGCCCAAGTCCCATGTCTTTCGGGAAATGTACTGATTGATGCTGTTTGATAGCCAAGTTGTCTAAGTGACCCCGGCAGACTCTCTTCTGCAAGTCTTCCCCTTGTTCCTCGACTCGCTCCCTCTATCCTGATATCCCCAGCTGTTCCACCATGTCCGACAACTCCATTATGAATGCCAAATTGTCCAGTCATTAATGCCGTTCTCGATGGTGCGCATGGAGCATCTGAACAATAATAATTTGTGAACCGAACACCTTCTTTTGCGATCTTATCGATATTAGGTGATGTATTTCGATGGTAACCATAGCATCCCAAGTGATCAGGGCGTAAAGAATCTAAATCTAAATAAAGAATCCTCATTGTACTGGACATCCTTTTTTACTGTTTTTTTGGAAACGCATCTTTCGTGTGAGCCGTTCCTAGCACTAAAATCCTTGACACTTTAAAAGGGGATATCATCACAGACCTCCCCTTTTATCTATTCTTTTACATTCTAGTTTCCTTCTTCTAGAAATCTTTCATAGGCATCATTATAAATTTGCATATATTCATCTATCCCCATCTTTTCAATTGATTCCACATATTTATCCCAATTTGATAATGATTCATCACCGGCAACAAATTTATTAAACATTTCATCTGTATATTTTTCGATATCTGCAGCCAATGATGACATCTTTTTATTTTCCTCCGCTGTCAATAGAAAATGTGGCCAAATATCTTCTACATAAGGCCGAACCCTATCCGCAGCTTCAACTGATGCTGGATCTGCGCTATTTCCTTTAAAGAATTCTCTTTTGATAATCCCAGGATAACCACCACCTAGCCAAGTAAAATATTTACCCACTGTTTGGTCAAAGGTAAGCCCATCCGGGTTATTATAAAATTCGTCTGTATAGTTAATTTCACCATCGTCATCTACTTCATATGTTTCTCCTTCAACACCCATAAAGTACAATCTTGCGCCTTCATCACTATAAAAATAATCCATCCATCTTAAGGTTTCAGGAATATGCTCATTGCTACTTGTCACAACAAATCCTCCAATAGAGTTCAATGTCGAGCCTATTCTCGTAACTTGGCGATCCCCATGTGGTCCTTCTAATGCATTCATTCCTACAAAATTCTTGCCTTCTTCCCCGTAAATTCCATTCGGACTTGCAATCACGGTACTTCCGTACAATCCATCCGCTCCATCCGCAAAGCTCTGATTCGTATCAATTGTAAATATATTTTCCTGAATTAATCCTTCACTATACAATTTATGCATATATTCAAGCATTTCCTTATATCCTTCTGATATTGGAAAAAAGCGCGGCTCGTCTGTTTCTGGGTCCAAATCAACGTATTGGTTCGCATGCCCTTTGTTGCCGATGCCAAATGAACCTTTTAATACATCCTTTAACCCGCCGATGTTAAACGCACCATATGGAATTTCGTTTCCGGAACCATCCCCGAATAAATCGGTTTCTTTAACAGCCTTTAAATAATCATAAAATTCATCAGTTGTCTCTGGTAACTTCATACCTAACTTATCAAGCCAATCTTGTCTAATCCAAAACATCATACCTAATCGAACTTCTAAATATTCAGCATCATGAATAGTAGGAAGAGAATATATATTTCCATCTGGAAAGGTCATTCCGGCCCTCAATTTAGGATCTTCTTCTAATAACTTCGTTAAATTAGGCATATATTCTTCGATTAAATCATTAAGTGCAACAAATGACCCTTGTTCTCCATATTTCAGCAAATCAGAATTCGATACATGCGCGGTGTAAAATACATCAGGAAGATTCCCACCTGCAAGAGCAAGATTTCGCTTTTCTGTTAATCCTTCAGTTGGTACAAGCTCCCAATCGATTTCGATATTTGTTAATTTGTTATATTCCTTCCAAATCAATACATCGTTGTAATTGTTCGTATTGCTAGGCGATTTCCCGGCCATAAATTTGAGCGTTATGGGCTCATCAACAATTGGCATACCCGTTTTGTTGAAGTTTTCAGTGTCTTCTTTCTCCGTAGTATCTTTGGCTTTTCCCTCATTATTCGATGAGGAATTTTCACTACACGCAACAAGCAGTACCATCGTTAAAATTAAGAACAAAAAAAGTATTTTTCTCGTTTTCATATTCATCCTCCCCATTACTGAGTATTGTCCCCTCGTAAGATCTGTTAGTTCATTTCTTTACAGAAGCTCTCATTCACTTAATTCCTCACACTAGCTGTTCTTTTTGAGCTTATTATTTTAACGATCGTCCCACCTCCTTCACGGAAATCTTTTGTAAATGTAAGCGGTTTTAAAATGATTTTTAACGCTCGTCCATTTGCCCTTATATTTAAATCAAATTTATCATGTTATCTAGTCTTTTGTTATATGTCACTTTTATTTGAGTATGTAAAATGTGATCACCCCCTAGTCTTATTGAACAAACACTCATAATATTTCTCATCTAGAACAGGGCTTTGAAGGAAACGAAAATGATAAACACCCGTATTTTAAGTTTCACTCTCATTCGAGTTTTGATTAGGTTTTGCTAAGTATTTTATTCGGTCATAATAACGAGCAATCAACTGTTTATTGTGTTTATCTCCCCCTTCTGTATTGGCACTTACTAGTACAGGAGGTGATGCATTTCTCTTTATTAATTCCTCTACAATTGCGATCATAAGAGTCTGAATAATAATAAGTCCGCCGATCGTCGATGTTGGTCCTACCTTCTTCCCTGACTGATCGTAGGAAAGCACTGCATCTCCGTAAACACCACAATTATCCAATACTAAATCAGCTAGTTCATAGAGCTTTTTCCCGCTTTCATGTCTTGAGTCAGCTGTTGAGGTGTGGTCCATATTGGTTAAGACAATAATGTAAAGACCTCGAGCTTTACATTCTATCGCCATCTCAATCGGAACGGCATTCATTCCAGAATTAGATACAATAATAATGACTTCTCCCGCTTTTAAATCATAACCATTCAATAAAATACTTGCGTAACCATTTAATCGTTCTAACTGCGTTGTTCTTCCGACATTAATTTCCATAAGAGATTCCTCAAGCATAGCATTAACACAAATTAGTCCCCCTGCGCGATGGAATACGTCTTCGGCAATCATATGGGAATGTCCACTTCCAAAGACGTGAAGGATCCCACCCTTTGCAATAGAGTCTGCAATCCGATCTGCTGCTTTTTGAATGCTATCTTTTTGGCTTGTCCTAATCATATTTAATTGTTTTTCCAACTCTTCTATATAGCGATCTACTAAATTCATCTGCATTCCCTTTCCTCTCACAAAAATTTTCCTCTTTCAAACACATACATTGCAGCACCAACCACCCCCGCTGCCGTCGGCACAGTCGATTGAATAATCCTAATCTCGTTTTCTTTGTACCTACTTTTAACCTCTCTCTGTGCGGAGTCTAGTATGTATCGCCCAGCCTGACTAACACCTCCTCCAATAATATAGTTGTGTGCTCCAAATAGGTGTATACAATTGACGATAGCCATGCCTAGTAATTGGCCAGTTTCTTGAAACAACGATATCGCATAGGTATCCCCATTCTCTGCCGCTTCAAATAAATGATGGGGAGTCAACTCTTGGCTTTTAAACGCATTATAATTGTTATTTAAATCCACTTTTGCTCTTTCAATAAGAGCGGAAGCGGATACATATTTTTCTAAACAGCCTGTATTTCCACAATTGCACTGCTTTCCATTGTGAATAATGCTCATATGTCCTAAATTTATCGCTCCTCCAGCCCCGTTAAAAGCCTCACCATTCTGGATTAAACTAGCTCCTAAGCCAGTACCAATACAAATAAACATATAATGATCTAAGTCTGCTGCTGTGTATAATTGTTCTCCTATCGCCCCTGCCACTGAATCACTTAATAAATGGACATTGAGATGTAATTTGTTCTGCATAATCTCAACTAGTCGTACATGATTCCAGCCTAAATTTACTGCATATTCAATTACACCATTATCAGTGTCTACTATTCCGGGACTAGCAACTCCAATACCCGATAATTGGGGGTATACATTATGTTTGTCTATGAAGCTTTTAATCGCTTGACAAATAAAGTCGAGCTCAGCACAGTGAGCAGCATCTCTTTTCACCAATAAAGACTGACTATCAATCCATTCACCATATTCAGTCACAAGTGCTATTTTTATATTTGTCCCTCCAATGTCGACACCAACTGCGATTTGAGCATTTTTCATCATTACTCACACCTTCGTCATTCATCCAATTTTTTACAGCGCCTACATAAAGGATATATTATCGTCGGATGCCAGAACCTTTTTGAACATCCTTATAGTTTAGAATTTAGCATGTGCTCCATTTTTTTGTATATATGTCGCTTTTCATTCACTATGTAAAATATGATCTAGCCGCTATCGTAGCTACTGTTAAGACATTGGCTACATTGTATTTTTACAAATAGTGGGTTACTATTTATTTAGAATTAACGATTAGATTTATGGACAATTTTCCAAATATGAAATCATCTTTGCAAACGCTTACGGGAATATTCGCAATACATACTAATCGGCAAATAGAGAATCATAATAATAATGAATCTAGGAAACTAGATAAGAAATGAGGGATCGTATGTATAGAAACACAAAACTTTTTTACAAATATTTTTTGTCTTATATGATCATATTCCTGATCCCTTATATCACGATTAGCATCATCTTTTATAACATGTCTGTTTCAGATCTCCGTGATGAAATTATTAGGACGAATACGATAACTTTAGAACAAGTGAGAGAACTTACGGATTCGAGAATAAATGAATTGGAGAATATAGCACAGAGGATTTCTGTAGATAGTTATTTGACTCCATATCTACTGAAAAACCCGTCTAATCAAATACAGGCAATTGAGCAATTAGTATCCTATAAAGTGAATAGTTCCATTATTGATCAGTTATATTTGTATTACGATGGTGAAAAAACCATCTATTCATCACAGGGTACAAGCACTGTTGATAATTTCACAAATAATATTATTCATCTCGATGGATCGGATTTTTCCACTACGAGTATGCTAGAAGATATAGATCTAGATATGAAGCCTTTCATTGCACCAATGGAATTTCGCTCATACAACCAATCCGAACATTTCATCTCATATATTTATCCTGTCTCGCCGTATAACCCGTATTCTTACGGAACGGTCATCTTTCTCGTAAATGAAGATACGCTCACGAAATTAATTGAGAATGTACTAGGTGACTTCAATGGAAATATTTATATTTTTAATGACAAGGATAAACTCCTTGCCTCAAGTAGTAATGGCATTGAGCTCGATATAAATCAGGTGAAAGATTTAGCCTTGGGTAAGGCAGGTGTATCAGATGGTAGATTGAATAATGAAAGCTTTTCTTTAGTCACAGTCCAATCAGAGGTAAGTCATTGGACTTTTGTTACAGCGATGCCGACTGATCAATTTTACGATAAAATGTCTAATCTAAAATCATCCCTGCTTCTAATCTTGTCGATCATTGCATTATTTGGCTTAGCAGCAAGCATATGGATGTCGATTAGACAATATCAACCTATTCATAGACTTACTCATTTTATAAAAAATAAACAATTTGAATTCTCTCCTAATAAAAACAAAAATATTATAGATAATATTCGTGAGACCATCGAAACATTTTACGATGATAGTGAGCAATTACAAAAAAAGATTGAGGTCCATCAACCTTTTATTAAAGATCACTTCCTATTAAAGCTACTAAGAGGCGGAGCAACGATTCTCGAGGATATGAAGGATCAAGATCTGTTGAATGAGTCGAAGATTACGTTTAAAGGAGACAGTTTTTTTGTTATAGTGGTTTCCTTCAAAGAGAACGAATTTGAACAAGCTTCTCTTAAGGCCAAGGAAGAAATCCTGCATGCATTGAGTGTTTTATCCACAAAAGACAGTATTGGATATGGTGTAGAATTAACTCACGATCATGCAGTCGGGATAATTATTAATATACAGAATAAACTCGATTCTCCATTTGAAAGTAGGCGCCTGTTCGTAAATACATTAATCCTTCAATTACAAGACTTCAACCATCTTATTTCTGGAATAGGTGTCGGAAAAATTTATACTGGAATCGATAAAGTAAACCGTTCATATATCGAATCCACGACGACGTTAGAATTTAATCGTCTAAACTATAATGGTGAAGCATTTTACTTTGAGGACATTGTAACCCATCATCAAGATAAAGAGATTTGGTACCCTGTGAACAACCAGAATCAGGCAAAATTCATTCACAGTTTAAAACAAGGCGATCAAATTGTTGCGAAAGAGACAGTCAATAACATTATAAGTGACTTAAAAAAGAGCGATATTTCGATTCATATTTTTAAATGTATATGTTTCGATATTATTAATTCTGTCTTAAAGTGTATGGCGGAAACAGGTCCTACACCGTCGGTAGATGATGTTAAATCTCTAGTAGAATTTCAATCAGTAGAGGAACTTGAAAAGGTCATCCATAGCTTAATTGTAAAAACCTGTAGGGAAATCCAAAATAGAAAAGAAAGTAATAATATTATTTTGCGTGATAATATCCTGCAATATATTAAAAAACATTATAAATCCTATGATATAAGCCTTGAGAGTATGGCTGAAAAATTCCAGCTAACCACTTCCTATCTAAGTAGATTTATCAGAGAGCAAACGGGTGAAACCTTTACTCAATATCTATGGAATTTAAGAGTTAACGAGTGTAAAAGGCAATTATTAGAAACAGACCTTCCAATCAAAAATATTGTGATGGATATTGGGTATATAGACACTGCTAACTTCACAAGGAAATTCAAAAAGGAAGAAGGATTGACACCAGGCCAGTATAGAAAATCTCATTCCCCTGTGTAACCCTTGTGTCCGAATTGTTTCAGTGCCGTGTTCCCTCTTGTCGTCATACCTGAAACTTGAGTACTTTAGGATAAAATTGGTACAATAGCATTAGGGCCATTTGAATCACATAACTGGAGGGATTTTTTATGACAAATCGTTTTAGTGGAAAAACCGTCATTGTTACTGGTGGGGCAAGCGGGATTGGTGAAGCTGCCGTTATTGAATTTGCTAAAGAAGGGGCAAAGGTTGTAATTTCAGATATGTCCGATCATGGACAAGAGTTGTCTGACAAACTAAACCAAGATGGATATGAAACCTCCTTCATGAAAGTAGACGTTACAGCTGAAGACGAAGTAAAAGGCCTTGTTGATGATACCGTGGAAAAATACGGTAGTCTCGACGTGATGTTCGCAAATGCGGGAATTGGCGGCATGACACTTGTACACGAAACTGATTTTGCGGAGTGGAAAAAAATTATTGATGTAAACCTACATGGAGTATTCCTGTGTAATAAATATGCCATTGCGCAAATGCTAAAACAAGAAAATGGTGGAGCCATTGTGAACAACGATTCCATTCATGGAGTTGTTGGAAAACTAGGAGTCGGTGCATATAGTGCTGCTAAAGGCGGGGTCAAATTATTGACTCAAACGGAAAGTGCTGAATATTCCTCTAAGGGCATCCGGATTAACAATGTGAACCCAGGTTATATTGATACACCATTACTTGCCAATCTGCCAGAAGAAGCAAAACAGGAACTTATCAATCTTCATCCAATTGGCCGGTTAGGGAAAGCGGAAGAAGTCGCAAAAGCCGTTCTCTTCCTCGCAAGTGATGATGCTTCCTTCATTACAGGAGCAAGTTTATTGGTAGACGGTGGCTATACAGCAGTATAAAAGGATGTTCAAAAAGTATCTAGCGTTATTTCGTTAGATACTTTTTGTTATATGCTCATAAATGTTAGTTGAATTCTTTCCATACAATACTTTTTTTGGATTGATCACGACCAAGAACATCGCTGCAACAAAATAGAAGATGGCACTATACATGATTAAATCAATTAAGTTTCCATTTATTAAGCCAATAAAAAAATTAAAAAATTGGTGGATGATGATGGGGATGATTAAATTCTGATTTAGGTTATAAAATGCTGTCATAACGATTTTAGTAGATATAAGGGCGATCATAAAGAAAACTATATATTTAATTAAATCAATACCTTTAAATCCTGTAGTAAACCATATAGGTAGATGCCACAGTCCCCACCAAAATCCGATAATAATAGAAGCTTTTAACGGGGAATATTTCTTTTGAAGCTCTATTTGGGCAAAGCCTCTCCAGCCTATTTCTTCTCCTAATGGTCCTGCCAGAAGGTTTTTAAAAAAGAAATAAACCAGCATCCCCCACGAAGAAATCGCAAAAATAGAATCTATTCCACTATTTTGGGATACGAGAAACAACACCAGTAAAAATATGAAGACCTGAATCATACTTGCAATAAGAATAACAGAACGTTTAACTTTCCTCTTGAATTTTCCCTTCACAAATTGGATCAAACTTTGCCCGGGAAAGATCCTTTTAAAAAGGATTGCAAAGGCAAAGGTTGAAGACCATGCGGATACACAGAACGCGACATCAAAAACCCATGCAGGAAATCCTAGCATGCTTATCGCTCCTACCAGGCAAAAGAGCGGCAAAAAAATGATATTGGTTAGTAGGATAAAACTGAATACTGGATTTTTTAGTTTCTTTCCTCTTTTCATGCTAACCCCTGCTTTACACTAAGTATTTCATAAATAAAATAACATTTATGAATATACTCAGCTTAAACCTAGGGGTTACTCACAGGTCAATACATATCTCATTATTTTATAGGTGCATAAATTTCCAAAAATACGCGTTCAAGTTCATCCTCATATGTGGTAAGCAACAGATTTATATAAACGACTCCTAATAGTTCATACCCATTTTTCATTGCTTCATTTCTTAAACCGGCTCCTACATTCTCATCAATATTTTCCCCGCCAGTGGCCCATCGCCCGTCTTCAATAACGGTATACAGACATTTTGGGTGAGCAATTATCTCATCTTCTCGTTCCGCTTTACTTGCAATGATAAACTGATCGTCTATAATTCCTTCTTCATTAAAACGTACGACTCTTCTTAAAGAAGTTAAAGTAACAGCATTTTTCAAACGATCTGCGCTATTTTTTAACGATTCATATTCATCATACGCAGTAAAATGTGCAATTTCTCCTTTGATTTTGAAAGGCTTCATTTCTTTTATTGTATATTTCCCTAAACATTGATTAATTTTTTCACAATCTTCCTTTACGATTCGAAGCTTTTTTAAAAGGAGTTGTTTGTATTCAATCTCCTCTAAAACAGCTTGCTCTTTCTCTTCTAAAATCGATTGTATTCCCTCTATACTTTTACTTTTTCTTAACTCTTGAATTTGTTTAATTTCAATATCCATTTCTCGATAAAAATTTACGGTGGCAATATCATAGATATCAAAGTGATTGTATTTTCTATATCCATTTTCATGATCTTGCTTCGGCTTAACTAGCCCCTTTTCTTGGTAGAATTTCAGAGTATCTCTAGAAGTTCCTAAGAATTTGGCTACTTGACCAATGGTGTACATAGTCTCCCTCCCTAGTATAAAATAGACTCTCGGCATTCACCGAGTTAGATAGTACAAGGTTTTCTTGTACTATTTTTTAATTCTCCTCCTAAATTTTTTAGGGGATATTTCACTTTTTTTGTCAGTCTACCATGATGTGGTATGATGTGTAAGCATATCGATGCTTGGTATGCACATCATGAAGAGAAACTGGAATTCCTAGAAGGCCATATTTTCTCTTCAATGACTTACTCTTTTTAATGGCCCCAAGGAATTGTTGCTTAGAATAACAAAATCTGGTAAAGGTTGATTGGAGCGAAAGCGCGAGACTCCTGCGGGATCAGAGGCTCACCGCCCGCCCCGCGGAAAGCGAGCAACTGTAGCGGAAATCAATCACGCACTATCTTAGTAGACGATGTTTACAAAAACGGCATGTCTTTTTTTGATTAAAGACATGTTCTTATTCAAAGAAGTTCCCTAAGACACTTTAAGTGACTTTCCAAATATTCCCGAACATTTTAAATTCTCGCCCAACCTAATTACAGTGAATCAGCATCAAGATCATTGACTTACTTAGTCAAATCGAATAAGCTTGCTGTGATAATCAATTCTTTGGAGGATTATGCATATATGCTGACTGTTAATAATGTAAGTTTACAATATGGGGATCGAAAATTATTTGAGGATGTCAATATTAAATTCACCCCAGGTAATTGCTATGGGTTAATTGGTGCGAACGGAGCTGGCAAATCAACGTTTCTTAAGATTCTCTCTGGTGACATTGAGCCACAAAATGGGAATGTCAGTCTCGGTCCGAATGAGCGCCTTACCGTTTTAAAACAAAACCACTTCCAATATGAAGAATTTGAAGTGCTTCAGCTTGTGATCATGGGACATGAACGACTCTATCAAATCATGAAAGAAAAAGACGCCATTTATATGAAACCGGATTTCACAGATGAAGACGGTATTAAAGCTGCCGAACTTGAAGGTGAATTTGCAGAATTAAATGGATGGGAAGCGGAATCTAGTGCTGCGATTCTTTTAAAAGGTCTTGGAATCGATGAAGAACTCCAAACCAAGAAAATGGCTGAGCTTACCGGCAGTCAAAAGGTGAAGGTGCTGCTCGCACAAGCTCTATTTGGAAATCCTGATATCCTGCTTCTTGACGAGCCGACGAACCACCTTGATCTAAAAGCGATTCAGTGGCTAGAGGAATTTCTCATGAACTTTGAAAATACGGTTATCGTTGTTTCCCATGATCGTCATTTTCTAAATAGAGTTTGTACCCACATTGCTGATCTTGATTTTGGTAAAATTGAAATTTACGTTGGTAATTATGACTTCTGGTATGAATCTAGTCAACTCGCTACAAAATTGGCTCAAGACCGCAATGCAAAAAAGGAAACTCAAATCGAAGAATTAAAGAAATTTATTGCCCGGTTTAGCGCGAATGCGGCGAAATCAAAACAAGCAACATCCCGTAAAAAATTATTGGAAAAAATTACACCTGAAGATATTAAACCTTCGTCCCGTCGCTATCCATATATTGCTTTTACACAAGGACGTGAAATCGGGAATGATCTGTTAACCGTGAAAGACTTATCTAAAACTATTGATGGTGTTAAAGTGCTTGATCGTGTTAGCTTTACTATGAATAAGGATGATAAAATTGCGCTTGTAGGTAATAACGAAATCGCAAAAACAACCTTATTTAAAATCTTGATGGGTGAAATGGAAGCTGATGAAGGGGAATTCAAATGGGGTGTGACAACCTCACAATCCTACTTTCCAAAGGATAACGCGGAATATTTTGAAGGTAGTCAACTTCCTCTTGTCGATTGGCTGCGTCAGTATTCACCAAACGATCAGACGGAAAGCTTTTTAAGAGGATTTCTTGGAAGAATGCTCTTCTCAGGAGAAGAAGCATTAAAAAAGGCCAATGTTCTTTCAGGAGGAGAAAAAGTTCGTTGCATGCTTTCGAAAATGATGCTTACAGAGGCCAATGTCCTTCTACTTGATGAGCCAACGAACCACCTTGATTTAGAGTCGATCACAGCGTTGAATAATGGGCTAATTAAATTTAAAGGCTCGATTATTTTTGCTTCCCACGACTACCAATTTATACAGTCGATTGCAAATCGCATTATCGAAATTACACCGAATGGTTTGATCGATAAACAAATAGCGTACAATGAATATCTTGAAGATGAGAAATTATAAAAACAAGTTGCTGAAATGTACGCTTAATCAAACTTGCCAGAAACTAAATTGTGTTAGTTCCTGGCATTTGTTTTAGTAAGAAAAGCGCAAGGCGCCCGCTACCTTCGACAAGCAAATGTTCTGAGACAAAGAAAGGCGTTCTTTGCCTTTCATTGGCTCAGGTTATTATGCAGAACATCGGCTAAGTTCGCGCCGTCCTGGCGCAACGCCGATGGACTCGCTCCTGCGAGCCTCGAGCCGATGGCGCCTGGAGCTAGACACCAACCGCAAGGTAAACAGTTATCCACAAGCTAAAATTTTATAATTTCCTCAACAGCGAAAAATTGGAGCTCCCCATAAGTTATTGCATTATGGTGAAATTACTTTTGTCCCGGCCTCTTTTTTTGTCATGCTTCGGACTACCACTTGTTGTTCATCTCTAATAATTGAAGATCAACAACAAGCTTTTTCATTCGTAATTTCCAACTATAGTCTAACTACTGTGGTCTTAATTAAAGATTATTGTTCAATATTTCACTTCAACAATAAATGTATCAGGACCCGTCTGGACATGACTGCCGCCCTTAGGCTCAATACTTGCTTTAATTCGCTTCAAGTGGCTGAAGTCCTTCCCTTGAATTAGAACTCGGGTTGATCCCTCCTCAATCGGAATGATTTCATGTTGAATATCATCGTTATTATAAAGAACCCACAGCTGGTAGTCATAGTTATTGAATGATTGTAACCCATGTACTTCTAAAAACATTTGGTCTGTCATTTGATTAATCCATACGTTTCCCATTACCTCTTCCTCGTTTGACACCGGAATAATACTTAATTGTTGGGTATCCGGTTTTTCCCGGAAATCTTGGATATTCCCTTCATGATAACGGGCAATTTGAAAGGAATTTTGCTCCGTATTATCTTGATTATAATAAACTAAACCTATAAACAGACAAACTATTACAGCTAAGGAGGCTATAGAGAAAACCCTTTTGCCTGATATTGACTTCTCTTTTCGTTTTTGTTTCGCTTCAAAGCTTTCCCATATCTGTTCCTTCAATTTAGGAGAAGGATTATAAGGTTGTTCTTTCTCTGTAAGAAGGAGATTTTGCCAATGATTGAACACTTGTTGACAGTTTTTACATTCTTCTATATGCGCTCTTACTTCCAATTCCTCATTAGGAGGTAAATCACCCAATACGTAATCAATGATTTTCTGCTCAGATATTGAACGCTTACATACCATTGTTCTTTTCACCCCCACCTGATTGGACCCAGTTGAGTAAGGATTTCTGTTTTCGCAGATTATGTAAACCGTAGCGAATAAGTGACTTGATGGATCCTAATGGTTTATTCATGGTGCTCGCTATTTCCTTATGCGTTTCTCCCTGAAAATAAGAGCGAATAATAGCTTCTCGTTGCTCATTTGGAATAGCCTTTAGCGCCTCGATAATAATCGACTGCTCTAAATGTGCAAGAAAGGTAACATCTGCGCTTTTTTCCTCTCCACTCAATAATTCTTCTAGTCTATTGGTTAATAGTGCTTTCTTTTTGCGCAAGCGATCTAATGATCGGCTTTTTGTTTTCACCGCCAGCCACGCTCTGACACTGCCTTTTACCGGATCATATTGATCCGCCTTCTGCAATACTTCCAGAAAGATGTCATGACATAGATCCTCGGTTTCTCCATGATCCTTCGTATACTGGAAGGCAATGTTGTAAACAAAATGAATATATTTTTCATAAAAAATATCAAAGGAATGACGAGAACCTTGAGAGATACTTTGAAGTAAATGGATACTTTCTCGATTTTCATCCATGGTATACCCCCCTTAATAACGCTCTTAATAAAGGCTATTCAAAAAGTTCAATAAAAAGGAAACTTCGACTAAGTACCGACACGCCTATGGACAACATGAAAGTTAGGACAACACGTTCCAAGTCTACTCCTTGATTGTACTAATGTCGGACGTTTGCGATTGACATCAGTGCTTTTATCCGCGTTGGTCCTTTTTAAACATCGATCTTAATAATATTTTACATTTTTTTTCGTTTTAGACAAATCCAAAATGAAATAGACTGCGTATCCAATATGAATATTAAAAAAGTAGGGGGAATTTATCATGCTCAAAAGAAGGTTCTTTTCATTGTTCACCATTGCCATTTTTGTAGTTGGGTCACTTTTCCAAGTGGATCGGGCCTTTGCCCTAGACAACATCTCTTTATTTTCAGCTTATACAGGGGTAACGGCTTCACCAGGTGAAAAGATGAATTATGATGTAGATGTCATCAATAATGGCTCATCCATTCAAACGATGTCTTTCTCGATGGAAGGATTGCCAAAAGGATGGGATTATTCCATTAGTTCGAATGGAACAAATATACAAGAGCTATCGGTAAAGGCTGACAGTGAAACACCGATAACAGTGGAAATCTCCGTCCCACTTGATGCCGATAAAGGCGATCATGAATTTCAACTAGTCGCAACAGATGGAAACAGTAAATCCTCTGTTCCATTATCCATTTCCGTTAAGGAACAAGGTTCTCTTAAAACAGAATTAACAACAGATCAAGCAAATATGGAAGGACATGCAGACTCAACCTTCTCTTATACAGTCTCGTTAAACAATAAGACAACAGAAACGCAAAATTACGCTTTAAGCAGTACCGCTGATGATAGTTGGCAAGTTCGTTTTGTATCAGATTCAAATTCTATCACATCTATTTCATTAGAACCTAACACTTCTGCAGACATCACGGTTGAAGCCACTCCTCCCAAAAATGTAGAAGCAGGCACTTATGATATTCCTATTACGGCAACGACCAATGATTCAAGCTCAGAATTAAAGTTGGAAGCGGTTGTAACAGGGTCGTATGATATAGAAATTGGCACGAAATCAGAAGTATTAAGTGATACGATAAACGCCGGCAGTGACAAAACCGTTGAACTTGTGGTCAAAAATACAGGGACTTCTCCATTAACAGACATCGAACTCACAGCTGAGACACCATCTAACTGGGAGACAGATTTTAAAGAATCCACAATTGCTGAGCTGGAGCCAGGTAAATCGAAGACCATCAAAGTAAAAGTATCAGCACCAAAAGATGCGATTGCCGGAGACTATGTCACGACCTTTACGGCAACCACTGATCAAGCAAGTGCTGATGCTACCTTTAGAATGTCGGTTGAAACTTCTACCTTATGGGGAATTGTCGCTGTCCTTATTATCGCAGCAGTAATTGGTGGCCTTTATTTAATCATTAGAAAATATGGGAGGAGATAATAGTGACAGAAGCGATCATTGAGCTAGAGCAGATTACCAAAAGCTATCATAATCATGATGCCGTTGATCATTTATCTCTTTCTATTTATAAAGGGGAAGTTTTCGGCTTACTGGGGCCTAATGGAGCTGGAAAAACGACGAGTATTTTAATGTTGCTTGGTTTAACGGAACCGACCTCTGGTCGTGTTGAAGTAGCTGGTATAAATTCAACAAAGCATCCAATTGAGGTGAAAAAGAAAGTCGGTTATTTACCAGATAATGTTGGTTTTTACACCCATATGACGGGGATGGATAATTTGTTATTTACAGCAAGATTAAATGGCATTCCGAAAGCAGAGGCAAGAGAAAGAGCCACAATATTGCTAAAGAAAGTTGGGCTCTTGGATGCAGCAGCTAAAAAAGCTGGGGAATATTCAAGAGGGATGAAGCAAAGACTTGGTCTTGCGGATGTACTGATTAAAAATCCGGAGATCATTATACTTGATGAGCCAACGTTAGGCATTGACCCTGAAGGGGTACGCGATTTTCTACAATTAATTCAAGAGTTGAATAAGAAGGAAAACATGACGGTACTCTTATCTTCTCATCATCTCCATCAGGTTCAACAAGTATGTGATCGTGTCGGTATTTTCGTAGACGGGAAATTGCTTGCCCAAGGGGATTTGTCAGAATTAAATCGTCAGCTCTTTATTGAAGATTCGATTGTGATTGAAGTGACTGCTTCACCATTTGATGACAAGCTTATCACGAATATTAAAGAAGTAAGGGGTGTCACCAAGCTGGAAAAAATTCAAGACAATCGGTTCGATATTCATTGTCAGGCGGACATATCTCCTTTACTAAGTCGAGTGATCATTGAATCAGGCTCAGATCTTTATCAATTAAACCGAAAAAATTTTGGATTGGATGAAATCTATCATCGTTATTTTGAAGGACGTGAAGTAAATGAGCCTAACTAATATCCAAAAAACGATTGGAAAATTTGCCGAAAAAAATAAATCGAAGCCTAAAGGAGAAAGGGATACTATAAATAATAATATATTCTGGGGATTTGTTGGAAAGGAATTTACAGATTATCTTTCAAGCTGGAGAATTATTATTCTCTTAGGGATTATCTTGTTAACATGTATCGGTTCTCTATATACGGCGGTGTCTACAATTTCAGAAGCCTTAGAATCCTATGAAGACGCCAGTCAAATTGGTCGAAACGCCTATTTATTCTTGCAAATCTTTACGGTTTCAGATGGAACGTTACCATCCTTTGTATCCTTTGTCAGTTTTCTCGGTCCTCTATTAGGGATTGCCCTTGGATTTGATGCAATTAATGGGGAAAGAAGCAGAGGAACATTAAGTAGATTAATGGCCCAACCGATCCCAAGAGACTATGTAATCAATGCAAAATTCACGGCTGCCTTGCTAATCAATATCATTCTCTTTTTCGCCTTAGGCTTGCTTGTAATGGCCTTCGGAATTCTAATGCTGGGCATTACACCCAGTTGGGATGAATTTTTAAGGGTCATGAGCTTTATTGTTTTGATTATTGTTTATATCGCCTTTTGGCTAAACCTATCGATTCTCTTTTCAGTTATTTTTAAGCAACAGGCAACATCTGCATTATCAAGTATTGCAATTTGGCTATTCTACAATGTGTTCTTCTCAATCGTGGTGAAGCTGTTCACGAATTCATATTTAGGCAATGCCACAACACAAGGAGAATACGTATCACGCTATAATGCCATTCTAAATGTCTATCGCTTTTCGCCCAATTATTTATTCCAAGAAATGACGAGTGTATTACTATCTCCCACAACCAGGAGTATGAGCTTGATGACGATGGAACAAGTCTCTGGTTCCCTCGCCAGTCCTTTGAAGCTTCAGGCAAGCCTATTGCTAGTTTGGCCCCAAATCACCGGACTCATCGCAGCGACACTCATTTGTTTCGCTATCGGGTATATCGTCTTTACAAGACAGGAAATTAGGGCAAATTAGGAAGCAGACTGGATAAGAGAAACCTTATCATTAGAGTCTCTCTCAAAACGCTAATGATAAGGTTTTTTATAAAGGTAATATTTCCACAAAGACTATCCCGATTTTAAAGAAAATAGGATTTTTATAAGTTAGTTACCTGCCAATTTCTCTTTATTTTCTTGCCATTTTTGTGTTTTAAATTCTAATAATTTATCATATCCTACAGCCTGGGCATCTTTTTCGGCCTGGTCAAGAATATTTATGACTTCTTGTTCACTTTTCGCATAAAGTGCCTTTGCTCTAGCTTCGTCATAAATTTCATTTATACGTTGTTCTGCCATCCCTTCTTCTGTTTCTGGAAGTGGAGATAGATTAGAGAATTCAGTACCATTTCCTTGTGTTTCCCAGGTAATATTCATTTGGTATTTTGTTTCCCAGTTTTGTTGATCTTCTGGTAACGTCATTTCAAAGGCTGTTTTCGATTTATCGATATAGACAGTATTACCAACCCATTGGAAAGCGTCCGTAGTATTCATTAGTTTAGAAAGATTTTCAACATCTGTTAAATATTTATCAGTAAATACTGGCGCTTCATCAATACCTTCAACAGCTTGTGTTCCTTCCCAGTATAAACCTACAGGTCCCCAGAAAATAGTACGTTGCCCTTCTGGTCCTACCATCCAATCATAAAAAGCAAAGATTGCTTCAGGATCTTCAGCTGCTTTTGTAATGACATTTACGTTCCAGCCAAGTTGATTCCAAGTTCCTGGAGTAATGTTATCTTTATTCAATCCTTCTTTATGGATTGGCCAAATCATTTTAAGACCTGCATCTGGGTCTTGAGCTACTAATTGCGTATGAGCCAAGCTTGCAGATTCAGTAGGACTGCTATCTGCGAATACCGCAAAATTACCAGAAACGATCTTTTCTTTTACTTGTTCGGCGGTTTGAGACAAAGTATCTTGTGAGATTAATCGTTCACTAAAAAGCTTATTCATATAAACCATTGCTTCCCTAAATACAGGATCTGTAAATATAGATTCTAGTTTATCACCATTTGGTACAATATGATTGCTCATGAATAGGTTTGGATGCTCTTCTCCAAATGCGGAATATAGAACATCAAGTCCTCCACCTTGTCCTGCTTCAAACGGAACTACATCAGGATATTCTTCTTTGACTTGCTGCAAATAGGCATATAGATCATCAGTTGTTTCCAAATTAGGTGAACCAAGTTCTTTATAAATTTTATCATTTACAACATAACCTGTATTACCGTTTGGTTCTGTTGTATACCAGTTAGGAATACCATAGACATGTCCATCCTCTGCTCGCAGCATGTTAAGTGTAGACTCTCCAACCCATTCCTTAATGTTTGGATATTTCTCAATATACTCATCAAGTGGAACTAACATATCTGCTTCGCGAAGTCTATCTAAGTCCGCGTTACGATCTAACATTATAACATCCGGGAGGTCATTACCAACAATCATCGTATTGAATTTTTGGGCAGCATTTCCACCAGAACTAATAGGCTTTACATTGACTTTTTTGTTTTCTTTAATCCACTCTGTGGCAGCGTCTTCTCCCCATGGTGGCATTGTGTACCAATCATAATGACCATACATGGTGTATTCTAGTTCTCCTTCACCCAGAACAAAGCCTTCCCCCTCGCTATCGGAGTCTTTTGATCCTCCACCAGCACTGCCTTTTGAGCAGCCAGACAATATACTAAAAACCATGAGTAAAGCAACTAAAGACAAAGATAAAAATTTCGACTTGTTTCTCATTTCTTTTCCCCCTTGTAATTTTTTTATTTAAAACTTGCGTCTTAAACCAATTTGATTACCCTTTCAAAGATCCAACCAATACTCCTTTAACGAAATATTTTTGTACAAATGGATATACGCAGATAATCGGTATTGTTGCAACCATCATAGTTGCCATTGAAAGGGACTTTGTTGAGACTGATTTTAGTTTCTGCATATGCGCTGCAGCTGTTGAATCAGCCTGTGCCATTTGCTCCGTCATGATATTGGAGCTGAGAATTTGCTGTAACATCGTTTGAATTGGCAATAATTTTTGATCTGAGATATAGATGCTTGGAGAGAACCAATCATTCCAATGATATACAGCCGTAAACAAGGATAATGTTGCGATAACCGGGCCAGATAGCGGTAGGACGATTCTGAAAAATGTACCCCAATATCCACATCCGTCAATTTTAGCCGATTCCTCCAGTCCTGCAGGCAAGGCTTGGAAGAAGGTTCGAAAGATGATCATATTCCAAACGCTAACAAGTCCTGGAATGATCATTACCCAAAATGTATTGAATAGTCCCAACCCCCTAATCAATAGAAACGTAGGGATCAAGCCACCACTGAAAAACATTGTGATGACACAAAAAATCATGTAGTAGTTCTTGCCGATCAGTTCTTTCCTCGACATTCCATACGCGAAGATCGCGGTAAATAAAACGGCTGTGACTGTTCCAATTACAGTTCGAAAGATAGAGATAAAAAAGCCATGAAGGATACGAGAGTCCTGGAATACGATCGCATAATTGTCCAAGGAAAATACCCTTGGCCAAAAAGTGACTCCACCTTTCATCGTATCGACACCACTGTTAAACGAGATAACCAATGCATTCCAGAACGGATAAAAAGTGATAAAGGCTAAGATTGTAAGTATGATATAGATGATAATCGACATAATTCGATCACCTGTTGTCATTTTTAACATGTAGAATACCCCTCTCCCCTTTTTCTCACCATAAACTACTTCCTGCCTTTCTTGACATGAAGTTTGCCATCGTGAGCAAGCCTACACTAATAATCGCTTTAAATAATCCAACTGCTGTGGCATAAGAAAATAGTGAGTGCTGAATACCTCTACGATAGACATATGTATCCAATACATCGGATACATCCCTCACAACAGGGTTGGAACCTAAAAGAAGAATATCTTCAAATCCGGCATTCAATAAATCCCCAATTGCTAAAATCATAAAAATCAAGATGACTGGCAAAATCGAGGGAATGGTAATCAAATACATTTGCTTAAATCTGTTCGCACCATCAAGAGCAGCTGCTTCATAAAGCTGCTGGTCAACACCAGCAATGGCAGCCAAATAAACAATTGATCCGAAACCAATATCTTTCCACACATTCGTTGTGACTAGGATTGTCCAAAAATACTTCGGTATGCTTAGAAAACCAATTGGTTCATCGATCAAACCAATTTTTTCCATAACAATATTTAGACTCCCATTATCCGTAGACAATAGTGACATGACAAATCCTGATACAATGACCCAGGAAAGGAAGTGAGGTAGATAACTCACCGTCTGAACAACGCGTTTAAATGCCATATTCCTGATTTCATTCAGCATTAAAGCAAGAATGATTGGCGCCGGAAATCCAATGAAGAATTTGAGGAAACTAATCACAAGTGTATTTCTCATTACTTGTGAAAACTCGGGTGCGGTAAAAAACATATTGAAATGTTTCCATCCAACCCAAGGACTGTCAGCAATTCCCTTAAAAATGTTGTAATCTTTGAAGGCCATTACAATTCCGTACATCGGAATATAACTAAAGATAAAGATGAAAATGATTGCGGGAATAACCATTAACTGAAGTTCCCATTGATTCATAAGATTAAAAAAGACTGATTTCTTTTTTGGCACAATCATGACATCTTTATTCACACCCACCTTTGCCATATAATATCCTCCGGTTCCTTCTAATTTTTTTGCTTTCTCTCATTTGAAACTAATGTTTAAAGTAATTGAACAGTACAAATTTCTTCGTTTCCTAGCTGCTCATGTAGTATTAGCTTTAGTATGAACTTCTGTGAAAAGCGTCCATATCTATTGCCAACACGGAAGCCAGCACGTCCTGTGCAAGCCCGCTGCCCGAAAGCTCCCCTTGCCTTTGATGCACAGGATATGCTAGCTCCAACTATTAACGTTAGTGACTTTAACCGATTGGGTCTTTTTCATGGTGCTTGTAAGAACTTGGGGATTTTAAATACATGATTTTAAAAGTTGTAACGTTTTTATTCATCATGATGTTATAACAAATTTTTATGAACCAATTCTTATTTAATGAAAGTTTGGTAAATAATCTTTATTAGCTGCTAATATTTCATCTAATAACGGTTTAGCGGATTTTAATGATCCAACTAACGGGTGAATAACTAGTGCTTGTAAGGCCTTTTCATAATCCCCGTGAACGGCAGCCTCTATAGTGAGCTCCTCATAAGCCTTTACTACTTGTAACAACCCTCTTATCTGGGGTGTGATGGGAGTAGTGATCTGCACAGGTGTCGCGCCCTCCGAATCGATTACACAATTGACCTCTACAGAAACATTATTGGGCAAGCATGGAATCACGCCCTTGTTTTGCACATTTACAGTTTGTATGTCTTTCTTGCTGTTATAGATGGATGTGATTAATCTTACAGCGGCTTCAGAATAATAAGCGCCGCCCCTCTTTTCCAATTGTTCTGGTTTATCACATAAATTTGGGTTTTTATATAGCTCAAACAGCTCTTTTTCTACTCGCTTTACAACTTCAGCCCTAGTGCCCTCTGTATTTACAGATTGAACTTGATCATTGTACATCTCTTCTTTTAAATAAAAATATCGATGATACGCACATGGCAGCGCATTCAATGAAAGCAGAAACTCTTTACTCCAATCAAAGTTTGGTATGTTTTTCATCGTCAACCCTTTAGAAGAGGCAGCCTTATTTAAAATATCCTTTGTAACATCAATGCTGTTAACAAGTATTTTGGTTGTCCAAATTAGATGATTTATTCCTACTACTTCAATGTCTATCTGTGAAGGATCCACATTATATATATCGGCTATTTGCATTTTTGTCCCAATTGGCAGGTTGCATAATCCGATTGTTTTTACGTTCGAATATTTAAGCGCAGCCTCAGTTACAATACCTGCAGGGTTTGTAAAATTTAGCAAGAATGCATCTGGGGCCAATTCCTCGATTTCTTTACATATTTCTAAAATCACTGGAATTGTGCGTAAAGCTTTTGCAAATCCACCTGCACCAGTCGTTTCTTGGCCAATCAAATTATGCTTCATGGGAATTCTTTCATCTTTAGCTCGTGCATCCAATTGTCCCACTCTTATTTGTGTTATTATAAAATCCGCGTCTTTAATGGCACTCTTTCTATCAAACGTTAGGTACACATTAACCGGGACACCCGCCTTTTCTAACATCCTTTTGGCAAGCGCGCCAATAATTTCGAGTTTCTCTCTTCCTTCTTCAATATCTACTAAGTATAAATCTCTGACTGGCAGCTCATCAAAGCTTTCAATAAATCCCTCTATTAACTCTGGTGTATATGAAGAGCCTCCGCCAATAACGGCTATTTTTAGATGTTCTTTTTTCAATCTTGATATCCCCCATATTGTATGAATTTTTCTTCCACCTCTAAAGTTGTCGGAATACCTAAACGGTCCATTCCTAATAAATTTGCTCCATATACAGGTTCCATTTTAGGTGTGATGAACTCGACCTCGTGATACTCTTCTACAATGGTTTTTCTTAGCGCATTTAACAATGATGCACTTCTACCTTTTTGTAAAACGCTTCCAATTAAAACAATTGGAATGGGTCTCCTTGTAAACTCTCCTAATCTTTTAATTACAGACTTAGCAGCCCTTCCTAGCTCGGTTCCCATCTTTTCAAGAATATGTATGGATAATTTATCACCTTCCTTTGCAGCCTCATGCAAAACAATCGTTAATCCATTAGAGACTGTATCTATTTGGTTATCTAAATAATAATCTATGAGTTCTTCCATCGAAGCAAATCCCAAAAACTTAGGGACTTTATTGACAAGGCTTGAAGGTATTTCCCTTTGTTCCCATGATCGAATACTTGCTCGGAACGTTTCCAATGCAAGATGAGAACCGCCTGCCTCATCTCCAAACATATAACCAAATCCACCTGTCTGTACACTTGTACCATTGCTCGTTCTTCCAGCTGCATTTGTCCCAGTTCCACAGACTAAAGCAACCCCCTCATTATCCCGACTGCCTGTCCTTAAACCAATCATTGTATCACAGACTAAATCCCAACTTTTTAAGGGTATTCGCTTTAAAGCCGGCTCAATAATTTGAAAGTCTATAGGGCGATCCGCTCCTGCAAGTCCATACTGAGTAAAATCAATTTCATGATAGTCTAAGCCGCCATCTTTTAAGGCAAGATCAATAGCTTCCTTAATGTTTAAGTATGCTCGCTCCATACCAATCGTTTGATGATTTGCCTCTCCCGATAAACCGCTTCCAATTTTCCGCCCGTTATGGTCAGTAATAACCGCATAAGTCTTTGTACCGCCCGCATCCACCCCCATAATATAACGACACATACATGCACCACCTTTTTTATTCAATTATAATACTAGTAAAATTGAACCTTTTGTTACATATTCTATTAAGTTGTTACAACAATAACGATATGGTATCATTGTTGTAACAACTAGTCAATCAATTCTTTTAAAACAGAGAGAGGTAATCTAAATAATGAATATAGATAAAAATAACAATAAATCTGGCATCGCGCTGTATTCCTTGGTTAAAGACGAAATTATTGAATTAATAAAGTCGAAAAAGTATGTGGCAGGTGATCAATTACCAACAGAGAATGAATTTTGTAAAATGTTTGATGTAAGCAGAACGACAACAAGAATAGCACTGCAACAACTCGAACTAGAAGGTAGAATTTACCGTGCACAAGGAAAAGGTACCTTTGTCTCAGAATCCAAGGTTAAACAATCTCTTTCCAGCACTGATAAAGGCTTTACACAGCAAATGCTGGCCCAAGGGGTTCGTCCAAAAATAAAAGTGGTTAGCTCACAAGTTGTGCCCGCAACTGAAATATTAGCTACAAACCTATACCTTAAAGTTAATGATGCTATTAATAAACTTGTACGAATCCGCTATGCAAATGATGAGCCTATTCAATACGAAGTTGCTTATATCCCTTGGGGGATCGCACCAGGATTAGTTGATGACGATTGTCAAGGCTCTCTTTATCATTTATTACAATCAAAATATGATGTCAACATTCTCAGAACGGTCGAAACAATTGACCCCATTCTTGCAGACGATTATATTTCGTCTACTCTACAGGTTCAATTAGGTGCTCCCTGCTTATCCATTGAAACAACGGCATATACTGATAATGATATACCCGTCGAATATTCTTATGCTGTTTTTAGAGGTGACCGTTCAAACTTTACTGTTGAACGAAACTACAAGGATATAAAACGAGAGAAAAACTAAGTATCTTACTAGATTCTATTAGTGGACATACCACTACATTGCGTTAAAGCCCCGTGTTATGGCATGATAAGTTTATCTACAACAGTGACCTGAGCAACTTATGAGAGGGGTAAAACAGTGGCACATCGATATAAGACCTATTCCCTTGATCAATTACAGGAAGAAGTTGACATGCTAAAGGGAAAATTAGAACAAGCGCAGTTGGAAGACAGAACGAATCATATTCTAGTCTATACACGAAAAATAGAGGTTGTCCGTTCCTTCATGTTAGACCCAAATCATTTTCAAGTTGGTGACATATTCGAGATCATCGATGAACCAGGTTATTTATTTGAAATTACTGAAGTCAGCGGGGTAACAGCTTGGGGATACAAAATCGATAAAGAAACAAAGAAGAAGGATGTAGAACAGCGCGGCAAATTGCTAGCCCAATTAGGCAAGACAAGCGAATGCCCCTGAACGCATTTTCTCCGTTTTTATGCATAAAGAAACAAATACAGGGTAAATAGAAAAATAGAACAAATTTTTCTATTTAGGAGTTGATCGTTCATGTCAGATACACTATTTACGTCAACAGCAACCGCTACAGGTGGTCGCGAAGGTCATGTCCATTCATCAGATAACGTCATTCAATTTGATACAGCTCAACCAGGAAGTGCTAGAGCCAAGGAATTAGAGCAATCGACAAACCCTGAACAATTATTTGCAGCAGGATATGCTGCTTGCTTTGATGGTGCCTTACAATTAGTTGCCAGCAAAGAACATGTCAAGTTCTCATCAGAGGTCACAGCCAATGTAAGCCTAATGAAGGATGAGACAGATCAAGGCTTCAAACTGGGTGTTACACTGCAAGTGAAAGGAACAGACATTGAAAAGGACAAGCTAGAGGACTTAGTCGAAAAAGCTCACCAATTCTGTCCTTATTCAAAAGCTACTAGAGGCAATATTGAAGTGAAGTTAGAAGTACTATAAAAGGATGTTCAACAGGCTTGGAAGAAACGACATTGTGAATTTTTTCAATCAGCAGTTGTAATTCGCGACATCATATCGTTTTGCCTGTACCAAAACGTCCTCCCCTAAACCGATCGGGAATAAATGTAATGAACTAGAGACTGTAGACACTGGATAGCTCTACAGTCTTTTTATCGTGGAAACAATTCCTACAATAACTTTTTAATTGCATTGAAAAACTTCCAATTCTCTCAGTTTCTTTTTGAATTTTATTTCTCCTCTACGGATGGATTTAAGCTAGCGCTAGAAATTCCAGTTGAATTTCCCCATCCAACATGATAAAGTTAGCTCCATAAAAAGTCCTATAGTAAGGGGTGTGAAGGGGTATGGGGACAAGTGGTTTCATGAGAGGCTTGTATAGCTTTTCTGTGTGGGCGGTAAAATTTGTTTCACTTAATGCGCTATGGTTAATCATGAACATTCCGATTGTGTTTCTTGTTTTGAATGTATTGGCTGCAAAAACAGCTGATCATTTACTCATTAATATGATGACGATTGTTCTATTGATCCCATTTATATTATTTCCCTCTATTACTGCCATGTTTGGCATTGTCCGGCAATGGATTATGGGTAATACAGAGATCAAGATCCTATCTTCTTTTTGGAAATATTACCGCGAAAATTACCGACGAAGTCTATTAGGTGGTTTGATTATCGCTCCACTTACTGCCATTTTGATGATCGATTACTTTTATTTCGCCGGGGCAAATTCTCCACTTTTTTATATTTTTCTCTTTGTCGGAGTATTTATCTTCGTCTTTGTTATGCATTTTTTCTCTAATACTGTGCATGTTGATCTGAAGTTTTCTACAACATTAAGAAATTCCTTTCTACTTTCTGTAGGTAGTCCAGTTTATACAATTGGGATTGCCGCTAGCAGTTTCATCATTATCTATCTTAGTATGAAAATAGCGAGTGTTTTCATCTTTTTAGGGCTAGGCTCTTGCATCGCATACTGCAGCTTTTATTTATATTACAAGAGTCAAAGTAAAATGCTAGAACAAAAATCTTGATCGTTTCTTTTATGTATGCGTTGACACAAGAAATGGGAAGTGGTAAATTAATCATAAATAAAAACGTTTTTATTTAAGGAAGGTGAGTATGATAAAAAAAATAACCATTAAGGATGTGGCAAGAGAGGCGAATGTGTCGATCTCTACTGTATCCAATGCATTAAATGATATAAATGTACTCCACCCTGATACAAAGGAACATATTTTAAGGGTGGCAAAAAGTTTAAATTACATCCCTAATGTTCATGGAAGAAATTTGAAGTCAAGAAATACAAAAACACTTGGACTCTTTTTAAGAAGTATAAAAGGCCCTTATTATGGAACCCTGATTGATTCCATCGCAAATGAATGCGATAAGTTCGGATACAATTTGAGCGTATTTATCACCAAAAATGAAAGCGCCACAATTAATAATATCTTGGGGAGACAAGTGGATGGGGCTATCGTGCTGAACGAATGGCTTACGGAAGACAACCTCGATTTATTGGAAAAATCGTCGATCCCTCTAGTCTTTCTTGATCGAGAAAAAGTAGGCAGATATGTTTCTAGTGTAGTGTTCTCGTCCTATAAAGGGGGAGAAATGGTTGCCCATCATTTGCTGCAGCTTGGGCACAAGAAGATAGGCTATATACATGGAGTAGAAGATCAATATGATGATAAGGAAAGATTTAAAGGGTTTCAAGATGTTCTAGCAAAAGCCGGGATTTCACTTGAGGAAAAGGATTGTCTGTATGGGTCCTTTGAAGAGGATACAACATTTGATGCTGTGAAGCAATTCATCCAAAGCGGAAAGGAACTACCCGATGCTTTCTTCGCTGCCAACGATCTTAGTGCAATTGGGTGTATTAAAGCCTTACAATCTGAAGGGTATGCAGTACCTCAGGATATAACAGTTATCGGTTTTGATGATATTGAGCTTAGTGCCTATTTTAATAATGGTCTCACAACAGTCAGAAACCCAATTGTAAAGCAAGGTGTCAAAGCAGTAGAGAGATTATTAAATATAATCGCAAACAAGGAAGTAGGAAAGTTAGATAAATTAGATGGCGAATTGATTATTAGAAATTCATGCTCACCTAATAAACAAATAACCTCGGACATAATTAATTAAAGCTGCTATGACGTCAGTTTAAACGAAAATAAAAACGTTTTTATATTTTTTGGTTATTATAAAAACGTTTTTATTAACAAAGGAGGCTTTTTCATGGGGAATAAAACCTTTTTGGGAAGACTAAAAAATGAGCTCCCACTACAATTAATGGTTTTACCAGGTGTTATTTTTATGATTATCTTCGGATATCTACCGATCTACGGATTAATCATCGCTTTTAAGAGTTTTTCTGTGACAGACACCATTAGCTCCGCTCCATGGGTAGGATGGGAAAACTTCAAAATTGCTTTTACTGATAAATTCTTTTGGGAGGCTGTTGTCAATACATTAGCAATTAGCTTTATCAAGCTATTGATTGGCTTTATTTCACCTATTATTCTAGCAATTATGATTTTCGAATTAAAGGATGGCAAGTTTAAAAAAATGGTCCAAACGATTTCTTATCTCCCCCACTTCCTCTCATGGGTCGTTCTCGGTGGGATGTTAATCAGCTGGCTGTCAACAACAGGTCTATTAAGCACATTATTAGTAAATATTGGCCTTATGGATCAGCCCCGAAACTTTTTAGTCAATGCCAATAATTACTGGGCCATCGCGTCGCTTTCCGAAGTGTGGAAAAGTGTTGGTTGGGGGACGATCCTATACTTAGCTACTATGGCAGGCATTGACCCATCTTATTATGAGGCCGCTAAAATGGATGGCGCTACAAAATTACAACGAATTTGGCATGTAACATTGCCAAATATGAAGTTCATCATTATTTTGATGTTTATCTTAGCAGTCGGAGGGATTCTGAATTCCAATTTAGACCAAACTTTAGTCTTGATAAATCCATTAAATGCCTCAAAAGCTGAAGTCATTAATTCATATGTCTTTAAAATTGGGTTGGCACAAGGGGACTTTTCGTATGCAACTGCTGTTGGACTAGCCATTTCCGTCATCTCCTTACTTCTAGTTTTAATTACACATGCGGTTACTAAAAGACTAAATGATAATAAATCCGTATTTTAAGAGGTTGTTCAAAATGCCCAACAAAAATGACACGTCGAATTTCTGCGTTGCTGACAGCACGTCAGTGCCTTTAGCCGACTTGATCCTTTTTATCGGACCTTTTGAACACACACTTTAAGAAAGGGAGTGATTGTTTTGGCTAAAAAAAGAAATGAAGTTGTCGAAGATAGAATTTTCAATATTGTCAATATTACATTACTAAGTTTATTTACCGTAATTATCTTTTATCCAATATGGAATATCGTTGTTCAATCCTTTAGTAGTTTGGATGCGCTATCAGATTCTGGATTAAGAATTTGGCCAAAAGAGTTTTCGTTTGAAAGCTATAAGTTGGTCTTTAATGATGAAACGATTTGGCGCTCTTTTATTATCTCAGTCTTAAAAACTGTGCTCGGTGTTCTCACCCACGTATTTTTCACAGCAATGGTAGCGTATGGAATGAGTAAAAGTAATATTCTGGGGAGAAATATCTATACGGCCTTAGGGATAGGAACACTGTTCTTTAGTGGCGGGATGATCCCGACTTATTTATTGATTAGATCTCTAGGGTTGTTAGATAGCTTTTGGGTTTATATCATCCCTTCCCTATTTAGCTATTATGACATGATCATTATGATGAACTTCTTTAGGGAAATACCTGATTCGATGGAAGAAGCCGCCAAAATGGACGGGGCCGGAGTATGGAAGATATTCTTACGAATTATCCTCCCGCTTTCGATGCCAGTCTTAGCAACAATCGCTTTATTTAATGGGGTCTTTCAGTGGAATGATTATATGACTGCCAAACTCTATATTAGCAGTGAAGCACTCTATCCAATTCAAATGAAGCTTTATGAGATTATTGTCCAACAAGAAGCGGCTAATATGCAAAATGTTACAGCCTCAGTTGTAATTCCAACAACTTCACAATCAGTACAATTGGCAACGATTGTAATCGCTACAATTCCAATTGTGATGGTGTACCCATTTTTACAAAAATATTTTATGTCAGGCATTATGATTGGTGCTGTGAAAGAATAAGTATCCGTTTTCGTATAGAGGAGGTGAGACATCCATAAAACATACTCAGCTGTTAGATACTTTGAGCATTTAGGTAAAAAACATAATAGGGAGGAAATAAAATGAGAAATAGACTTAGCCGAATGAATGGAAAATGGGCATTTATCTTAGTTGCTTTCGTAATCGGGCTTGCCGCATGCTCAAATGGTGGTGGGAATACACAAAAAACAGCCAAATTGGAAGATGCTAGATATGAAATAGATGAAGAAACACCTGCTTGGGAATTAGATACACAGGAAAACACCGAATTGACCTGGTATGTTAATGGCGATTGGTTTAATACAGAGTACGGGGAAGATCCGATAACGAAAACCTTAAAAGAAGACTTAAAATTAGATGTGAAGTTTATAAAAGGGGATGACGAAAAACTGAACACCCTCTTTGCCGGGAAAAAAATGCCCGATCTTATTACAATCTTTGATGGTAATTCAGATGTTGCAAAGAAGGCTGAATCATGGGCTCTACCTTTGCAAGAATTAGCTGACAAGTATGATCCTTATTTTTACAAAGTCGCCCAAGAACAAACTTTAGACTGGTACCAATTAAGTGAAGGTAAATCATATGGTTATCCTAGTTTCTCCAATACAGCTGAACATTTTGAAAATGGCCAAGTTCATGGAAATGATGGATTTCTCATTAAAGAAGATATTTATGAAGCAATTGGAAAGCCAGATATGTCAACACCAGATGGTTTACTAGCTGCATTGGGAGAAATCAAAGAAAAGTTTCCAGAAGTCACTCCTTTCGCCTTTAAAGGGTTTGCCTCTGAAGGTGACGCTGGCTCACTGAGTGGAACATTGCAAAATTTCTTAGGGATCCCTATTCAAACAGAAGATGGTGAGTGGTATGACCGTAACCTAGATGAAGATTATTTAGACTGGATTAAAACCTTCAATGAAGCATTTAAAAAAGGTTATATAAGTGAAGATAACTTCTCGGATGACAATACCGTTTTTGAAGAAAATATCGCAAGTGGAAAATACGCTAGTGTTTTAACTGGAGGAATTGCACAATTATCCGGCTTTTTACAGCGTAATTATGAAACAAACCCAGATAGTAAGTATATTGCCATCGATGGGCCAAGCATCGGAAACGAGCCAATGCTTGAACAAGCGGGACCATCGGGTTGGTCTGTTACCTATATTTCGAAAGACGTGAAAGATCCTGCGAAAGCGATTCAACTGTACACCTATCTATTGAGTGAAAAAGGGCAATATTTGACAACCTTTGGTGTAGAAGGGGAAACATTTGAATTTAATGATGATGGAAAAGCAGTTTTACTTCCAGAGGTTAAAAAAATGAAGGATGAGAACCCAGAAGAATTTAAAAAGAAATATCGCATGGGCGAGTTTTGGTTTTTTGGACATGATAGTTTTGAATTAGAAAATGGAGAAAATGACCCACCTGAATCTATTGTTCAAATTAGAAAATGGGCAGAAGAATATTTATCCCCAGAATACTTTGTGCTGGCTAATATTGATCCTGATCAAGGAACAGCTGAAGCCCGCAGTCTCGTAAATATTAAATCTAGATGGGCATCAACCCTTGCGAATCTATTGACTGCCAAAGACGAAAACGAGTTTAATAAAACCCTTGATAGCTATAAAAAGTTTTTAGATGAAAATAACTTTGATGCAATTGCCAAAATTCGCAATGAAAAAATGCAAGAAAACAAAGAAAAGTTAGGCTGGGAGTAAGTTTTAAACCGAATCAAGGATGGTCACCCCCTCCTTGATTCTTTATTCATATACTAGAGCTGAGTTTTTTAGACAAAGTGAATCTTCAATCAGTGACGCACAGGATTGTGCTAGTGCAGATGTGGCGGTTGTTGCCGCGAAATTAGTCTGCTTCCTCATCCCCACTGATTTCAGAGGATCCAGGGCTAAGATCGCAAGCAGAAATTGTAGATTTGCTAGGCGCTTAGGGCAGCTATCCCCCCTACGCTTCTCTGTATTCTCTCAAGCCTTGATCTGGGGATATTACTGCCCGTTAATGCGGGATAAAGGAGAAAAAAATGGACAACATAGGTACTTTACAATCGACATTTACTTTTCAAAAGATTGATGGAAAAATGATTCCTTTCCAGAACGGAATACCTTATCCATCATTTGAACCACAACAACGACAAATCTTCTCACTTTCAGGAAAATGGCAAAAGCATCGTTTTGCAGCTGACCATAACTGGACCATGACCCTTCGTGATGACGATTGGATCGCTAAAACGGAAAAAGATAGTCAAGGAATTCCCACACGAGGTTTTGATGATTCAAACTGGGAAACACATACCATTCCCTTACCTGAAAATAAATTAACAGGCAAAGCAGAAATCAATGGCGCCGAAACATATGAAAATGGTGTATGGTATCGCAAGGTTTTTTCGCTTAATGATGAATGGAAGGAAAAAGAGATAACATTAAAATGTTTAGGCTTATCCTATGTGGGTGATTTTTGGATAAATGGTCAATATGTTGGCTATCACGAAGGTGGATATACTCCCTTTTCCTTTGAGGTGACATCCTTCCTGCAAACAGGCGAAAATCTGATTGCGATTAGGATTGATAATCCACCTTGGACATCACGTGACGATATTGTTCCTGCTGTGAATAATGATTTCTTTAATTATACAGGGATCATCCAAGATATATTTCTGGAAGCGACCAACAGTGTTCAAGTCGTGAGAACAGATATTGTCCCAAAAGATAAAATGGGAAATGTAGATATAACAGTCATAGTAGAAAATAAAGGGAATGAGACGAGAACGCTTTCCTCTTCCTTTTCAATCTACGAAACAGACTTTACTCATACAAATTGGCTTACAGATCCAAGTGCAAAGAGCATTTGTGGACAAAAGGCAAAGGTTAAGGGATTACCCGGACAAACGATTCAATTGTCCCCTCATGAGGTGAAGGTTATTTCGTTTGAAATATCCATCCCTAACCCTAAAGTTTGGAGTATTCGAGCGCCCCATTTATATGTATTCGCGACCGAGCTTTACGAAAATGAACAGGAAATAGACTCCTTTTATACGCAATTTGGTGTTAGAAGAATTGCGACTGAAAAGGCCCATATTCATTTAAATGATGAACCGATTTTCTTAGCAGGCGTCGCAAGACATGAAGATTGGCCTGGTTACGGCCGAACAGCTTGCTGGGATCGGATAAAAAGTGACTTTTTAAAAATTGAGAAGTTATCCGTTAATATGGTAAGAACAGCACATTATCCTAATCATATTTATACCTTTATTCTACTCGATCGCCTTGGGCTAACAGCTATGGGTGAAATTCCGCTTTGGCAATTTGAAACACATCATTATCAAATTCAGGAAGAACGCAGCATCTCTTACCAAATGTGGCGAGAAATGATCTTTTCTAACTTTAACCGCCCTTCCATTATTATGTGGAGCACGCAGAATGAATCAAAGGATGTTTCATTACGAAAAAAATACAATGAGAATTTAGTCCATGAAGTTAGAAATACGTATGATGATAAAAGGCTTATCACCCAGAGCGCCGCAGCGGATCAGCCAGGAGCACACGATGATTCAATGGAACCATTGGATGTAGCAGGCTGGACGATGTATTTTGGGATTTTCCATGGTAGTACGCCCTATGAAGGGACAAGGAATTTTATAGAAAAGGCTCATCAAAAGTGGCCAAATAAACCAATTATCAACACAGAATATGGAATATGGAGCAACGCTGATAATAGTCTCTTACAAAAACAAGTCGAGATTTATCAACATGTCCAGCAAGCCTTATTAGAAAAGGCAACAGTAACCCCAGAGGGAATCATCAATCAAAATGGCTATGTTGCTGGTATTGATTATTGGACGGCTTTTGATTGGTATGTCAATCATAATGAGTTCTACCAAACGATGGGGATCTACCATATGGACAGGCAAACAAAAAAACCGCTATATGACGAGTTTATTAGAGATCATCAGCGATTAATCAAACAAACAAATGGTATCGGGAAAGCTCAAGCAGATCTGTTTGAAAAAACGTTACCTGTACAAACAAAACATGCGCATCCAGGTCAGACTAACATCCAGTTTGCCGATGGACAAGATCTTCAGCCCTTTCATTATCTTACGATAAAAGTACTCGATCCGATATCAGCAGATGGGTTTACGGTTGAACTAACCAATCGTGATGGACAAACAGCTTCCTATCAAACCTTTAACATTGAAATCAACCAGGAGTTTAATGTGTTCATCCCCCTATGGGTATTACCAGCCTCCGTTCTATCTAATATCCACTCTATTCGCATCTTATGTGAGGAGGAGCGGCAGCTAGAAATAATCGAGCTCACAAGCGCAATGGGTGGAAGCTAATATTCACTAATCCATGAATAGGAATGATTATCCGTATTCCTATTCATGGTATTTCTTATCGTTTATTGAACTATTAAGGACTTCTTACACCTACTAGATTCGGAACTTTTAAACCTCTTTGTTTTTCCTGAAGTCTGTATAATCCAAAATATATTTTTTCAGAGGAGAACATTATGTCAAAGTTTACATTCATGTCCATTGTTTCCATTGCTATTATCTTTGTAGCCATTGGTTTAGGAAAAACTGCAAATATACAAGCAAAAGAACCTACAAAAATATCCTTTCAAGACTTTGAAGAGCAAGAAGTGAACTTTTCCGTAACAAACAATGTAAAGGGATCACTAACAGATGAAGAGGCATTTGCAGGGAAGCAATCCTTAAAATACGAAGTTGAGGCAAGTGGTGATCCAACCATTGAAAATGGAAGTATCAGTTTTACAGCTAGTGAGAAAGCAGCCGATGCGTCGGAAAGTGACTATCTTATTTTTCATATAAAAGATACCCAAGGATCCAATACTTTAAAAGTATCCCTGACGGATAGTAGTGGAAAAGCTTCTAATTTTGAATGGCAGTCAGTAAGTACAGAGAAAGATAAGTGGATTCAATATCATGTTCCACTGGATAGCATTAGAGGAATTGATCAATCAAATATTACAGACATTCGCATTGGTCAATGGAATGAAGGCGTTTATTACATTGATGATGTTTACTTTACAGATTCCCTCCCGCCTACACCTCCAGCAAGTCCAGAAACCAATCATCCTAGTGGAGAATATCATGGATCTGTCAGAATAGAGTTAAAGTCTAAGGCTGGAAAGCTACCGATCTATTATACAGTAGATGGAACACAACCAGATAAAACCTCACAACAATATACCCGGCCATTGATGATCACAAATGATTCTACCATCACCGCTGTTACATATGATCCAGTTCATGATTTGTATAGTGACTATAGTATATTTGAATATACAATTCTTAATAAAAAGGAAATCATGGAACCTAGTTTTTCACCGGCAAGTGGGACTTATTTTAACAATCAAAGTATTTCACTTGCGACCCCAACAGAAGGTGCAACCATTTATTATACTCTCGATGGAAGCACACCAACAGAAAAAGCAAATAAGTATACTGAACCTATAGATTTAACAGAGGACACGATTATAAAAGCGATTGCTGTAAAAGATGACTATCAAAGTGAAGAGATGACGAGTGAATATAAGATTACGAATGCTTCCTCTCCTTTTCTAAAAGCAGATGGGAAAATATTGCGTAACAACTTTGGTGCAGGAGAGCAAGTAACACTTCGCGGGACGAATGCGGGTGGTTGGTTAGTGATGGAAGAATGGATGTCTCCAATCCATTCGCCTGATCAAAAAACAACGATAGAAACATTAACCAATCGATTTGGGTCAGATAAAGCCTGGGAGCTTATTAATCTTTATCAAGATCATTATTGGCAGGAATCCGACTTTGATCAAGTAAAAAAGGAAGGGATGAATGTATTACGCCTACCGATTACTTATTTTGAAATGCTGAATGATGACGGAAGCTTAAAAAGCACTGCATTTGATCGATTGGATTGGTTCATTTCAGAAGCAGAAAAAAGAGAGCTATATGTAATAGTAGATCTGCACGGTGCCCCTGGCTCACAAAACGGAAAAGATCATTCAGGTGATACGAGTCATCCTGATGGAGGAAACTTATATGGTCATGAAGAAAATATGCAGAAAACGATCTTTTTGTGGGAAAAGGTAGCGGAAAGATATAAAGATCGTGAATGGGTTGCCGGCTATGATGTACTTAATGAACCTGAGGGTGCACACGGTAATGAGCAGTTTGAATTTTATGATCAACTTTATCAAGCAATTCGCGCCATTGACCATAATCATGTCCTCTATTTTGAGGCAATCTGGGATCCGCATGATCTTCCAAACCCAGATGTATACCAATGGGAGAATGTAGCCTATTCCTACCATTTTTATGGCTGGGACGACACAGACGGCTTTTTATATCAAAAGGATTTTACAAATTCAAAAGTCCGATTGGTCAATGAAATGACAAATTATAATGTACCTTTATTAGTTGGCGAGTTTACCTTATTTAACAATATTCAAAGCTGGAACTATGCATTAAATATATATGAAGAACAGCAGTGGAGCTATACAACCTGGACCTATAAAGCAACTGGTTTTGGCAGTAGTTGGGGGCTTTATACTGGTGAGCCGCCGAAAGTCGATATCAATCAAGATAGTGAAAATGAAATAAGAGAAAAATGGAGTCAGGCAGGAACAGATACATCCTATGCTCGGAATGATTATATAGCTGACACATTACGTAATTACTCCAATCCATCAGCAAGAGTTTCTGATGAAAGAACGCTTATTACTGACTTTGAAGACCTTGATCGGGATATACGCTTTGCGACCGGAAAACATGCAAAAGCTACGTTAGACACTGAAAACAAATCAACTGGAGATGCATCCGTACAATTGATTGTCGAGAATGATTCAGATTTGAAGGAACAATATGTCGGGATTAAGGCAACGGAAAATCAGGTATGGAATATAGACGACAAGGAAGACGACTTTCCTAAATATCTTATTTTTGATATATATAATGGGACAAATGATCCGCAAACAGCTCATATCACATTGATTGATCAAAAAGGGAATGAAGCAAGTGCATCGACACATCGCGATACTCCCGCTCTCGTAACGGCTTGGTCAAAAGTACCTTTGCTTTTATCATCTGTAGAAGGCGATATCGATAAAGAAGCAATTGTTGAGATTAGAATCGCTATGGAGAAAACGGGTGTCTATAATATTGATAATATCTTTATCGGGCAATCATTTGCTAATGAGTTACCAGAACCTTCAACGGTGATCCCGGAGCCGGAGCCAAATGAAGATGATCCGACAGGGGAAGATCCAAATAATGAAGAAGAAGATCCACCAGGTGAGGATCCAGATCATGAAGGAAAAGATCCCGATGGTCAAAAACCTGATGTAACCGACGATGATTCGTCCCTTGATAAGGATCTTCCTGGTCGAAATGACGAGAAACCAAAGGATAAAGACATAAAAAATGTAAATAAGGGCAACCATGATCCAAACATTGATCCTAAAATAGATAGCAAAAAAAGATTGCCCAATACAGCCACGAATATCTATAACTATTTACTCATTGGCATTGCGTGCATGGTATTAGGCGGCCTATTTTATTTTAGATTTAGAAAGCGTTCATAGGTTGGAATCTCTATTATTATAAGGTACGAAGTTGTTAAAAAGGGGCATTAGGACATAATTGTTTTCACCAAAGAAAGAAACAAAACTACTAGCCGCTCCGGAAATATACTTCGCTAAAGTAGCATGGACCTTAGCATTTTAATCCAGTCTCTTTAAATTTAGATATTATAATGTATAGCCATTCTATTTTTGATGTGGCTCAAATTCTTTTGTGATAAAACGATTTATTTGTATTGGTTCGAATATAACTCAACGTTAGCACAAGCTCCCTATAAATGATTATACTTACTAAGAAACCATTTCCAATATATTTCCATCCGGATCTACCACATGGAATACGGAGGATACAGAACTTCTTCTTACTTTAAAATTTTGTCCTTCTAGTAGTCGGTAATAATAAAATATGTGCATCGGCTTCGATTCTTGAATTGCTCTTGAAAATGCGCTAATAATCACGCCTAGCCCCTATTCGTAAAAAAAAACGAATAGAGAATGTTTTGTATTACATAACAGCTTAGCGACATTGTTACGACTTTTTCAAGAGTTCACCATAGAAGAAGTGACTTCATTTTATCTACCATAAATGAGATAAGACCCGTATACCCAAGGGAAAGAATCGGAGCAAATAAATAGCGGACGGGAAAATCGAGTAAATCCCATTTTTGAATAACGCAATCCTTAGATACCTGTAATTCTACATTAGACCTTAGCGAAGAAAAACCCTTTTTTGTAAATCATAGAGGCCGTTAACACCATAAATCAAAGGTGTTAATGGCCTCTATGATTTATTATCTAAGATTAAAGTTTGTTTATGTAATTGTCGATAGGGTTTGGACAACTTTTTCAATAGCAAAATCATCAATTTTTCTCTACAGCAGCTCCCCTGTCACTAAGCCATGTATGATGCTTCAACACTATTCATCGCCAACATGCACGCTTAGCCACGCACTTCACGATAGTCCGCATCTTCTAAGCCAAGTTGTTTATTGCGTTCTTTAAAACGGATATTATGGGATGATACATAAGCTACTTTAGGTGCATCGGGTTCAATAAATAACTTTGCATTATTAACAGCTAGGGCAGCATCTGTAAAAGCACCTGCAATCAATCGTACTTTACTTTCATAATCAACAAAGTCGCCAATCCCGTATAAGCCTGGAATATTTGTTGCACAACGATTATCTACTACAGCTTGATCATCCTCTAACTTAATTCCCCACTTTTTCAAGGTGTCAAAATCACATTTTAATCCATGGTTTACAATTACTGCGTCCACCGCCAAATGTTCTTCTTCCTTCGTGTCAAGATGACGAATCGTGATCCCTTCAATGGTGTCATTATTGCCATGTAATTTAGCCACTTCATAAGGTGTACAAATATATGCATCCGATTCTTTCATCTGACGTACATGTTTTTCATGACCGCCAAACTCATCCCGCCGATGAACGACAGTAACACTGTTAGCAATTGGTATTAATGTGTTTGCCCAATCAACTGCTGAGTTTCCACCACCAGAGATTACGATATTCTTTCCTCGGAATACATCTACTTCCTGTACGGTGTAATGTAAGTTGCTAACCTCATAACGGTCTGCGCCTTCAATTTCTAGCTTTTGCATTGTCAGCACCCCGTAACCGACCGCCAAAATAACTGTCTTTGAATAATGCTTTGTACCGTCTCCCGCGGTTAAAATAAAATGTCCAAGCTCGTCTTTTGTAAGACCAATCACTTCTTGCCCTAATACAATAGTGGGATCAAATGTAGATGCCTGCTGTTTTAGTTGATCAATCAGCTGCTCACCTAAAATAGGCGTTACACCACCGACATCCCAAATCATTTTCTCTGGATAAATTAAAAGTCGTCCACCAAGCTCATTACTGTATTCGATGATTTTTGTTTTCATATCGCGCATTCCACTATAAAATGCGCCATACATGCCTGCAGGTCCTCCCCCGACAATAGTTACGTCATACAGTTCTAATTTCTGCATTATTTTTCCTCCTTCGCTAATGCTGAAATTTTCTCTGCCATATCTTCAGCTTGTAATAATGTTGAAATCGGATCGCCTGTAAAATACTCCTTAACATTTAGCTCAATCACATGTCCCTTTTTTACAGCATCTAATGAGTCCCATGTGCTAGGTAAGTCTGCTTTGGCCTCTTCCCCCTGTGTAATTAAGAAGATATAATCGCCTGTAAAATCACTAATAGATTCCCATGATACATCTGCACGGTTTTCGCCTTTATCAATTAACTCACTCTTCACTTTTTCCTGTGGTGTAAGTTTCAAGGATTGATATGCTGCTAAGCCGCCACGTTCAGCAGTTTCTCCTACAACAATTGCCTCTTTCGTTGTGCCGGCATCAATAATAGTAAATGTAGAGCCTGCTGGAATAGCCTCTTCAACTTTCGATTTCGCATCTGCAATCCTCTGATCAAAATCAGTTAACCACTTTTTCGCTTCGTCTTGCTTATTTAAAATTTCTCCCATTGCAGTTAATTGCTCGTGAATACCATCGTAATTTTGCGTTTCAAAAACAACCGTCGGGGCAATTTTCTCGTATTCCTCTACTTGTTCACGATTCCACGTAATGATCAGATCAGGGTTTAAATCCAATACCTTTTCATATGAAACTTGACCATCCTGTCCAATTTCCTCTGTAAGGTCTGTTACAAATTGCTTAAGTAATAAACCGTACTCTAATGTTGTTTTGGATGCACCAACAGGTTCTACTCCTAATGCCACTACATGTCCTAGATCCCAGTCCACTACAACACGCTCCGGATTGGTCGGAACTTCAACCTCCCCCATTACCGTATCTATTTTGCGAATGTCACTCGTTGCTTCATTAGAGTTTTCTTGGACTGGTTTTTCCTTTTCTGCACAAGCTCCTAATACAAGCAATAAAGCTAACATTATCACCATCAGTTTTTTCATAGCTAGTCTCCCTCTATCCGTGAATTTTGCATTAACCAAAAGATTCTCGCTAAGATGAATTTATATTTCCACTCAGGCACATCATAACTTTTAAACTATTTTTCTTCCTTCGCTAATGCTGAAATTTTCTCCGCCATATCTTCAGCTTGATGTAATACAGAAAGTGCGTCTGAAGCAAAGTAATATTTTTGTGGTAATTCGATTGCATGTCCATTCTTTATAGCTTTTAAGTTATTCCAAGTTACTTGATCATCTGCAGTTTCTTCCGATTTAATATAAAAAATATAATCTCCTTCAAAATCACCTATTGTTTCCCACGACGTTTGATAGCTTCCAGAGGAAAACTGATCATTGTCGATTAGTTCTTGAACTTTAGGTGCAGGCTTCCTTCCTAGAACTGTATATAATGCGCGTCCCCCATTCACACTATTGTCTGACACAATATATACTTCTTTCCCTGTGAGCGTATAAATAGTAAGAGTGGCATCCTCACCAATGGCATCTTCTATCTTTTCCTTGGCATCCGTGATTCTCTTTTCAAAGTCTTGATTGAAGGCTTTTGCTTCTGTCTCCCGTCCTAAAAAAGCCCCCATGGCAGCAATCTCATCAGGAATCGTTTCATGTGCTGTCTCCGAAACCACAATAGTTGGGGCTATTTTTTCATATTCTTTGGCATGGTCTTCACTCCACGTAACGATAACATCTGGATCTAAATCCAAAATCATTTCCAATGATTGTGTTGTATCACCAATATCCTCAATCTCCCCTTCCTTATAATGTTGTTTCAGAAATTCCGCATAATCCAAATTATGTATGGGTGCGCCTACAGGTACGATTCCTAAAGCTAATAATTGCCCAAGATACCAATCTGTCACTACTCGCTTAGGATTAGCTGGTATTTCCACCTCACGCCCTGCATCATCTATGATTGTGCGTGTGTCAGATGTTTCTTCCTCTGTGCCTTCTTGCCCCGATTCTTCCGCTTTACCACAAGCCCCCAGTAATAGCAGTAATGATAAAATCGTAATTGCCCCTATGAGCTTTTTCATAGTCTCCCTCTTTTCCTGTAATTCCTCTAGTTTTCCCTTTAAGACTGAGATACATTGTATCTAGTAAAAAAAAGCTAAAAAATATATTTTTCTATGATCCCTTTTCAAAGACTTTGCCGGTTGTCTAATGGCTTCTAATAAGTCTTCCACAATATATTTGTGCCCTGCTTCTAATGAAATGGGGTCATTGAAGTAACCACTGGTTTCATCTATAAATACGCGATAATGCTTTTTTGCTTCTAGTCCCTGCCAAATGGCGGTTTTATCAGTTTCTCTAAAACCATTATCGGCCTTGATTAAAATACAATCACCAGCATATTCATCTAATTTCCCCATCGACAATGCCACATATCCTCGACCCTCAAATGCATATTTTTAAAACAGCTTTTGGTGGTGTTCTCACCAATTATCCATCCCAGTCGTATTATTTTCTCGCCAGATCGTATGGAATACAAAGTGGTCCACCGGTACGGGGGTCTTGAATAATATCTGCTTCAATTTGAAATACCTGTTTCAATACTTCCGATGTCACAACTTCTATTGGGGTACCGGCACAAACAACGGCCCCTTGCTTAATTGCAATCATATGATCGGCAAAGCGTGTTGCATGGCTTATATCATGCACAACCATAATGATCGTTCGATTTTCTTCTTGATTTAACCTTTTTAAAAGTGTTAACACTTCAAACTGATGGGCCATATCTAAGAAGGTGGTCGGCTCATCTAAAAATAAAATATCCGTTTGTTGTGCCAATGCCATCGCAATCCAGGCACGCTGACGCTGACCTCCTGATAATTGGTCCACCGCTCTGTCATAAAATTCAGCCATCCCTGTTACGTGAATGGCCCACTCAATCATTTTCCGATCTTCCTTCGACATAACCCCCATACCTGTTTGATGGGGATACCGCCCATATCCTACAAGCTCATAAACCGTTAGACCATCTGGTGCGCTTGGATTTTGTGGTAAAATCGCTAACGACTTTGCTACTTCTTTTGTCGATTTCGAATGAATTTGCTCACCATCCAGCAGCACGCCGCCAGCACTTGGCTTCATTAGTCGAGCCATTGTTTTTAAAATGGTGGATTTCCCTGAACCATTTGCGCCGACTAATGCTGTAATTTTCCCATTTGGTATTTCTATATTTAAGTCATTCACAACCATCGTTTCACCATAACCAATGGATAAATCATTCGTTAACATACGTTGCAACGTTTTTACCTCCTTATCTTCCGTATTGTGCTTGATGCAATCGACTATACGTACCACCGCTCATTCGTAATTGCTCATGTGTACCTTGTTCTTCTACGCCCGCCTTTGAAATGACTAAAATACGGTCGGCATTTTTAATGGTTGCTAAGCGGTGGGCAATCACTAATGTTGTACGCCCTGCGGATAATTCGGTTAATGCCTGTTGAATGGCTACTTCCGTTTCGGTATCTAACGCAGAGGTTGCTTCATCTAAAATTAGGATCGGTGGATTTTTTAAGAACATACGAGCAATAGATAGACGTTGTTTTTGCCCACCCGATAATTTAACGCCTCGCTCACCAATCAACGTATCCAATCCATCTGGTAATTCTAAAATCAAGTTTTCCATCTGCGCTTGTCGTGCCGCATGCCAGATTTCATCCTCCGTCGCATTTAGTTTTCCATACGCAATGTTTTCGCGAATTGTACCATCAAATAAAAATACATCTTGTTGAACAATACCAATATTTTCCCTTAGTGATTGGAGGGTCATATCACGGATATCTATACCGTCAATGGTAATGCTGCCACCTGTTACATCATAAAAGCGCGGCAACAAATTACAAATTGTCGTTTTCCCTCCCCCTGATGGGCCGACTAACGCCACTGTTTCCCCTTGCTCTACTGAAAAATGAATGTTTTTCAATAAAGCTTCCTCTTGTTCATATGCAAATTGCACATGGTTATAGCGAATCGTACCTGTCACTATGTCAATCTCTTTTGCATCGGCTCGATCTTCAACATCCGGGGCCGTATTAAGAAGCTCTTGATAACGTCTAAATCCTTCCACACCTTTTGGATACGTTTCAATGACTGAATTTATTTGCCGAATGGGGCCTAAGAAAATATTCGACAAGACCACAAATGCCATAAACTCTCCAAATGTCATAGATTGATTAATGACAAACCATGTACCACAAGCAAGCACAAAAATGGAAACACCCTTCATCAAAATATGGCTAATAGAGGCATTCCACGCCATTACGCGGTATGTCACCAATTTCGTACGTCTGAAGCGTTCATTATTTTCCGCATAACGGGCGATTTCATGATCCTCATTCCCAAAGGCTTGAACGACGCGAATACCACTGACATTATTTTCAACGCGGGCATTAAAATCGGCGATATCTTTAAACATCTGACCAAAAGCCACTGACATTTTTCGACTAAAGTAAATCGATAAACAAATTAAGAATGGAACGATAATAAAAGTCAAAATTGCTAATTTCCAGTTAATTGACAACATTAATCCAAACGTTCCCACTAACGTCATAACTGCAATGAATAAATCCTCAGGACCATGGTGAGCAATTTCACCAATATCCATTAAATCATTCGTCATCCGTGATACGAGATGACCTGTTTTATTATTATCAAAATAACGAAAGGACAGCTTTTGTACATGATTGAATGATTCCTTCCTCATGTCTGATTCAATATTGATCCCTAATTTATGCCCATGATATGTAACGACAAAGTGAAAGATCCCGCTTAATATATAAATGACGAAGAGGCCAATACTAGCAAATATAATCGTTTGCCAATCACCTGTTGGCAATAAATCGTCAATCACGCGATTTAGCGCTAATGGAAAGGCCAATTCTAACAGCGCCGCAATAATAGCACTTGAAAAATCTGCGATAAACAGCCACTTATATGGCTTGTAATAGGCGAAAAATTGCCTGAGCATCCCGGTAACCTCCTCACGTTTTCGAACGTGCTAATAAATACAAAAAATATGGTGCTCCAATCACAGCCACGACAATTCCTGCTGGAACTTCTGACGGTTGAAGAATCGAACGTCCAATTGTATCTGCAAGCAATACTAAAAATCCTCCTACCAACGCAACAGTCGGTAATAAAAACTGATGCTTCGGTCCAATTAAACTACGCACTAAGTGGGGAGCAATTAATCCAACAAATCCAATCCCTCCACTAACGGATACAGCTGAACCTGCTAAACCTACAGCTGCAAATAACAACCATCGACGCTCACGTTCCACCGCAACACCTAAACCACTTGCTAGTTCATCACCCATATTTAAAATATTTAGTACAGATGCTTTATACATAGTGAAGGGTGTTAATACAATTAGAAACGGTAAGAATGCCACAACATACATCCAGGTCGATCCCCAAATACTACCTGCCATCCAAGTCGCAACAAATTGATATTCATCTGGGGATAGCATCAGCGTAATAACAATCGTAAAGGAACTAATACCTGCGGCTACAGCGATACCTGTTAATAATAAACGTGTTGGCGAAATCCCCTCATCACGTTTATACGACAGGCCATATATGACAGTTGCTGTAGCCGCTGCTCCCACCCATGCTAATATAGGTAAAAATAAAATAGAACCGCCTGAGGCGTTTGGAAAAAAGGCAACATATAACAAGACCATTAACCCTGCACCTGCATTAATCCCCAAAATTCCTGGATCTGCTAATGCATTACGTGATAAACCCTGTAGAACGGTTCCAGAAATAGCTAATGCCGCACCCACTAATATGGATAGCACGATCCGCGGTAATCGAAAGTCGAATAAAATTAAATTCTGCTTGTCTGTCCCTTTGCCGAAGAGTGTATAAATTACTTCACTAGGTGATAAGCGAATATGGCCGGTGTTTACACTAATTAAAAATGCAATCACAATTAGGATTACAAAAACAGCCATTACCGTTATTTTTCGTTGTATCTTTTGGTCTTTCATTATAGTGTTCTCCTTTCTTTTCGGGCAAGATAAAGAAAGAATGGTACACCGATTAAAGCTATTAATGCACCAATTGGCGTTTCATACGGCGGATTTATCGTTCGTGCGATAAAATCAGCCCATACTAATAAAAGTGCACCGAGTACAGCTGAGCAGGGAATAATAAAGCGATAATCAACACCAACGATATAACGGGTCAAATGCGGAATGATTAATCCAACAAAACCAACAGGACCGATCACTGAAACAGCCGAACCTGCAAGTATTAAAACAACCACCATACCAAATAACTTAATATGTTTTATTTTTTGTCCAAGCCCAATTGCAATCTCTTCCCCTAGGCTTAGTAATGTAATAGAACGTGAAATTGAAATGGCACCACCAATGGCCAGAACAACGATAGGAGCCATAATGAAAAGATGAGACCAACGAGTTCCCGAAACTCCACCTGCATACCAAAATGCTAAATCTTGCCCGATTCGGTAATAGAGAGCAATCCCTTCGCTTAATGCGCCGAATAAGGCACTAAGCGCCGCACCTGCCAACACTAAACGCAGTGGCGTCAGGCCTCCCTTAGCCATTGAGCCCACGCCAAACACTAACAGCGCACCACCTGCTGCTCCTATAAATGAAAATACAATTAACATTGCATAGGGTGTATTTGGAAATAAAGCAAAACAAATGGCCATTGCCAGCACAGCACCCGAATTTAAACCAAGTAAACCCGAATCAGCGAGCGGATTGCGCGTCATTCCTTGCATGATAGCACCAGCTACGGCAAAGCTAGCACCAACTAATAATGCCCCGAGCACCCGCGGCAATCGCAATTTGTTTATGACTTCCTGATCGTGTGAATTTCCATCAAAACTAAATACGGCTTGCCAAACATCACTGAGTTTAATATCTGCCGCACCGTATGAAATAGATATAGCGACACTGCATAACAAAAAAATAGTCCCTACGCTTAAGATAAGGATTGCTGCCAGCGGGCGTCCTCGCATATGGGACTCTTTTGTCACTAAATCTATCGTTTCTTTTGCTGCTTCCATTGTTCCAACTCACCTTTTCTATATAAGCAATAGATCAATACAAAACACCACGCTTTGTTTTTCAGCGTGGTGTTTCTCATTCCTATCACTGAAATTGATAATCATTATCAATTAAATGATAGCAAGTTCATTATTAAATTACTATAGACAATTCTCATACATTCCTTATAGATAAATATCAGATTTTTTCTTTCCGAGTAAATAATCCATCTGAATCATCAGCTGTTCTTCAAGAGCTACACCTTCACTAGCCCAAAAATCCTCAAGTCGTAACATATGGATCTTTTCCCGTTTCATCGCAGGTAAACTTTGCCAAACCTGGTTAGAAAGACGAGGCTCTTGCTCTTTATTATGAACAATAACAAACATCTCATCTGCAGCATAAAATGGTAATTCACTTTCTTCAATCATTATCCCTTGATTAGGCTCTAACACTTCTTTTTCAATATATATATTCGTTTTTAACTCTAACATTTTATAAATGTTATACGCGCCTCTCGAGCTTGGACGCCAAATTCCAACACGACCATGGTTACGTAATTCATATACACCTACAGTGGTGTTTGGTTGCATAATGGACTTTAATCTATATTTCGCTTCCTTTACCTTTTGTGTATAGCGATCGATCCACAGTTCTGCCTGTTCCCGACGACCAACTAAGTCCCCTATCATACGCACCTCTTCTAAACGATCATATTTATTCCACTCTAAGGCAACAACTGGTGCAATCTTTTCTAAATGACGAATGTAAGATTTATTCGGATATTCATAGGCAGAAGCAATAATTAAATCAGGTTTTTTATCATCCCATTCGATCTCTTCTCTCACCCAATTATTAGACAACGGAATGGCGCTCTCTACATAGGGTTGCAGCAATTCAGGAACATTGTAATAGGCAGACAAATAAGCATTAGGCTCCATTCCTGTCGCAAGTAATGAACCCGTAAATTGCAATGTGACAATATTCTTTAGCCGGGTATGATCTCGAAATTTACTCGGAGCCATTCCAATCCTTTGGCTAAATTTGCGGCTTAAATATAAGCTGTCTTGGTAGCCTACTTTTTTAGCAACCTCTTGAATGGTTAATGTAGAACCGAGCAATAATAATTTAGCCTTTTCTAAACGAATATGCGTTAATAATTCATTGAATCCCCAGCCAACTTCTTTTTTAAAGCTATCTGAAAGATAATTAGCATTATAGCCAAATCGTTTGGCAACAAGCTCACGAGTTAAAGGATGATGTGCATACTTTTTAATATACTGAAGGACTTCTTCAAAAGCAGGTTGCTTTCCATTACGCTCATACCCTTCGTATACCTTATTTATTTGTAGTAACAGCGTTTGAAAGTTATATATCGTATTGCTCTCCTGCAATACCGCAAAAGCATCTACAACTGATTGAGTTACACCTTGGTAGTAAATAAATTCATGTATGAAGCGTAAGGGATCCACCTCATACACTAACTGGGATCCTTGTTTTACTAAATGATAATTTTGAAAACACACAATAATGTATTCCCCATGTAACACATTAATATGAGTTTGCGTACGTGCCTGAATTACAAGTAATGAATCACTAACTAAGGAAAATGTACGACGATCTACAATTACCTCGACTTCACCCTCTGCGACATATATGATACTCGCCGTATCATGTTCAATTACTTTATTTTCTCCACTTACTTCGACATCATCTACAGCATACGTATGTTGTTGTATATTCATTATCCTCACCTAATTGATTATGATCTGTTACTTAAAGATACAACGAACGACGCCCTTGGTAAAGAACAATCCGGTTGTTTTACAATTACTGTAATTAAAAGTACTATTGTTTGGTGAGGAAATTTATGGGAAACAACATAAGGAATATTACTACAAGAGGGGCTAGATGATGAAAAATAATAGAAAAATGTTAATGGCGATGTCTTTAATATTCGTTATTTTATTGGCAGCCTGTGGAAGCTCATCTGATGACTCTAATGCTGCTTCGGAAAATCAGTCTGAAGAGAATCAGTCATCGCAAAACACAGAGGGCGATTCTGCTAATGAAGATTCAACAGACGATGCCTCCAACACTGACGACAATCATACTGCAAACGAAGAAGTCGCCTCATCAGACAATGAAGAAGACTCGTCTGCTGAAACTGCAGCAAGTCTGAAGGAAGAATTTCTCCAGAAAGTAAATGATGCGAAAAACGAAGTGGATGAGATGCGGGCAAATCCTATAGACGACACTACCATCGCTATGAAAAAGGTAGAAGGAGATGCATTCGATATTTGGGACGGTTTATTAAATGAAATTTATGAAGTCCTAGAGAAGCAGCTTCCTGCCGAGAAAATGGAGCAACTTAGAGAAGAACAACGTGAATGGATAGATAACCGTGATCAAACTGCCAAAGAAGCCTCTCTTAAATATGAAGGTGGGACAACGGAGCAGTTAGAATATGTAAAAGTTGAGAACGATCTTACAGAAGAAAGATGCTTTGAATTAGTGGAAAACTATATGAAGTAATTTTTCATTAAAACTTTCTAAGGGTAAACTATGGTACATTTTATGATATCCAGTAGTAAATTCTCATGGTATATTATCAAAAAAGGAGTGCCATAAAATGCATAAAAGGAAATATTTTGTTTTGTTGCCATTTGCATTAATAATAGGCATATTTCTATTATTTTGTCTTCCACCAGGAAATTGGTTTTATGTATTTTTAGTTCCAATTGTTTTTTGGTTAATTTATTATAGTTGGATATATCTAGAAAAAAGAAAGAATTAGAAGGAATTGGGACATAATAACACACTAGTAGTTCCTTGGTGAAAATACTTATGTCCCGACCTTCTTAGATGCTCCTTATATACAATTATCCCCTCTTCAATTTCCTCCTGCTATCCTTATCACTCTCAAATGCTACAATTTCCCAAATCGCTCAAAACATATGCTTATGGACGGAATAAGCTCAATCGCTCTTGCGAACCTGCTAAGACTTCTTCTGGCACCTTCCTGACCTTTATATCTCCACCTAAAAAAAGAAGCCAGTTCGTCATTTCAGTCACCTCTTCAGGGTTGCTTACATGAATAAAAGTCTTTAAAATCGCTGCTGTTTGGTATGGATTCGTATAAGAAAGGGAAACTTTTACAGGATGGTACTTTTTGAACTGGGCAATTGCTTTTGGACCAAGTTCGAGGGTAAGGTTGGTTACTTCTTCCTGTTTACTTAATTTTTCTAAGATCTTTTTCTTACTCAATCTTTTTTTTGACGTATAGGGTTCGACATGAGTGAGATCATCAACAGGAAAAATCCCCTTCCTCTCTTCTTTTAAATCAAAGCCCTCAATCAACCAGAGGCCTTTTTCTTGATAAAGGTGCAAGAGATAGATGGAATAAGACTTTTGGGCTTCCCCTTCTTCGATGGTCACCGATAAATAACGATCCACAAGCAGGCTTTGAATCAATTGTTCTAACATGGGATGTGGAAGATCTGAGAGCTCAAGTAAGTCAGGATTATTGGGATTGGTCCCAGCAAAAAGGAAAATTTGATTTAAAAGAACAAGGGTCTCTTGCTGGTTCTCTGAAATAAGACCGAGTAATTTCTCAGCTAATGACTGCCGACTCTTTAGATAAGGAAGTTGTTGATTTCTTGTCGCCATAAAGGCAATAAAAAGAGCCTTGACTTCGTTATCAGTAAAGCGCACTACAGGTAGGACGGCGTTATGCATAACGGAATAACCTCCGTCCCTGCCAACTTCAGCGACAAGCGGCATCCCCATAGCTTCAATTTCTCTGATATCCCTAATAGCTGTCGAACGAGAGATGTTAAATTCTCGCATGATTTCAGAAATTGTAAAGTGGGCGCGGTTATTGATATACCGCATCATAATATTAATTCGTTCAACTTTTTTCATCGCGACTCCTAAACAGTATCATTTTTTGACATGATTTAGGTTTATTATAAACTCATCAAGTGAAAAAACAAATTTTTTAAAAAGGAAGGTTTTGAAGATGACAAATTATACGATAGTAGAAAAAGACAGCTTTACCGTTTTAGGTTTTGGAACAGAGCTAAAAAGCGACTACACAGACTTTGCTGGCATAAACAAGGAAAAGGCAGAATTTTGGCAGGCTGTCGAACAAGATGGCAGACTTGATACTTTAAAATCGATAGCGACAAATAATTATATTTTTTCCGTGAACGAAGCGGTCAATAACAAGATGATGCATTATGCTGGTGTTATGACAGAGACATCGCTACCAGAAGCAACAAGGCTTATCCAATTTCCACAAGGAGAATACCTTGTTGTGAAAGGCGAAGGACAAACCGGTGAGGAGCTGAGTCAAAGGCTGACAGGCATTGCCTTTGGTCAAGCCTTACCAGAAGCAAAGGATTTTGCCTATGTTGGCGGTCCAAATACAACAGTTGAGATGGAACAACGAGATGGCTTGGTATTTGGTGAAATGTGGATTCCAGTTGTTAGGAAATAAAAGGAGGAATTGAGATGTCCTATATCGTTGATTTTAAAAACGTGTCTACAGTTGGGGTGGAATCTTCACCTGTAGCAGAAGCGCTTGCTGGTTTACGAGCAAATGAAGCTCGTTACTTTATGAACAAATATAAGCATGAATTTACGGTTGTACCCGCTAGCGAGTCCAGCGAGACGCTTGATTATGTAAATCAAATTTTAAAGGAAGAACGAGATATTGAGTTTGCGGCCAAACCTTTAGAAACATCACGCTTTCAAGTGGAAAATATCAAATTTGCCTACGTCTTTTATGAGGATGGTCTTGCGATCAACGTCATGTATACAGTCGACAATCCTAAAAAACGAGCCGTTGGTTTTAAGCTTTCAGAGGGAATGGATATCCCAAAGGAATTGGCGGAGAAGTTTAAATTTGCTAGGCAAAAGTCTAAACTTGCTGGAACGATCCGTGGCTCATTTTTTGTTATTAAAGGAGAATATTGAAGTAAGCTAAAGTGCATATGCCGGGGGAAAGCACATCTGAACATGACCTTATCTAGAGATCACTTAAATAGGAATTTCAATTCATCCAGCAGTTCAATTCTTTACTAGTTTTAGTATTTCTCTTAAGTATTCGATATCAATAAAGGCTAGGTGAGGTTCCTCGCTTTCCTGCGAGACCTCACCTAGCCTTTGGATAAAGGTTTCAGCGTCTGGCACTTTTGTACGTTAACAGTCGGTAAAGCAGTCCTTTATACTTTAAGTCAACTATTCCAGCAATAGTTACGGCAGCAACTGTAGCAAGCACAATTGCTTTTTTGGTATTTTTATTAGGCTTGGTCATAAATTCACCTTCATAAGCAACTTTATCGTTCGTTCCATTATATCTCTTTTCGCTTACAAAAATCAAAACAGTGCCATCGAATTAGCAGCTAGAGTGCTTGATCCATTTGATCCGATATCTTGGCAGGTTTTTTTGGCGGGCTTGGACTGTTAACATAGCGAATTCCTACTAGCACAAGACAAATTCCCACTAATGTTATGAGACTTAAATTTTCATTTAAAAATAAATAGCCGCAAATAACCCCCATGATCGGCACAAATAATAAAGAAATTGACGCTTTACTAGCTTCTGTTTGACGTAAAATATAGTTCCACATCACAAAGGCAAGCGCTGATGCAACAATACCAGAATACAGAATATAAACGACAGGCATAACTCCCCATTGAGATTCTCCATGCTCAAATAATAAAGTATACAGAAATAATCCAATTGTCCCGATCGTCATTTGCCATGTCGTAAATTGCACGCTGTCGCTGTGTTTTAATTTTATTTTAAAAATCAAATTAGCTATAGCCCAGGAAATGGCAGAACTCAAACCCAGCAGCATAATCCAGATAGATCCGCCAGATTGAATATCCATCGCTACAAATAAGCCAATAATCCCGATCACAATGCCCATTGTCTTTTTGGTTGTCAGGCGTTCTCCAGGAATCCATTTATGAGCCATAAGAGATAAGAAAAGCGGCATACTGTAGGTCAATACCGAGGTTAGACCTGCACTAATATAATTCAGTGAGATTTGAATTGCGATATTGAAATAAGCTGTTTGGAGCAATCCGCATAAAATAAGCCACTTTAAATCAGATTTATGGGGTACAGGTGTTTTTTTCAATACACATATAAGAATCAATACGATTGACCCCGTTAAAAATCTAAGTGTCGCAAACTCTCCAGGTGGGAAAAAACCATTTCCTAGCTTCATGATGACAAAATTAAAACCCCATATTATACATAAAATAACCATATAAATATACATGTAGACGGTTTTCTCCTCACTTTAAATAGATCTAACTTCTTTCGTTTCTTCTTAAAAAACTCTACAATAAGAATGAATAAGTGTCTAATATATATTTATGGAAGTTTTCATTCGTAAAACGACTTAATAACAAAAGCGCAAGCGTCCGTTTAGCGACTAGCAAACTTTCTCAAAAAGGTGAGAAAAATGGAATTAAGGCAGATTAAATATTTTATTGCTGTGGCAGAAGAATTACATTTTGGACGTGCTGCCATTCGCTTACAAATAACACAGCCTCCTTTGAGTCAACAAATTCTACAGTTAGAAAGAGAGCTTGGTGTTACATTGTTTAAAAGAACAAAACGCCATGTAGAACTAACCAATGCGGGCAAAATTTTCTTACAAGAAGTACAGGGGATTTTCACCCAATTAGAACAAGCAAAGGCTCTTGCTTTAAGAGCCGCAGAGGGAATGGTGGGACGACTTGCGATTGGTTTTGTAGGGTCTGCCACTTTCGACATTTTTCCTCTTGTGATAAGGGGATTTCAAGAACAATTTCCCAATGTCGATCTAGTACTATACGAAATGCCGACACCCAAACAAATTGAAGCATTTCACCATAGAGAAATTGATATTGGTTTTGTCAGACCTTCAGTATTTGACCCAACGATCTCGCTTTTTTCGATTCAGCAGGAAACATGTGTGGCTGTCGTGCCAAAAACTCACCCTCTTGCGCAACATACTGCAATCTCCATGAACGAATTAAGTAAAGAACAATTTATTCTTGTGGAAAGGGAGATTTGGCCAAGTTGGTATGATGATATTTTGTCCAAATGTAATCAGGCGGGATTTAGTCCGACTATCCGCCAAAGTGTAAAGGAAATTCAGACTGTTGTAGGCTTAGTTGCTTCAGGACTAGGAGTGAGTATTGTTCCAAAATCAACTTCAAACTTTCATCTATGGGACGTTTCCTACTTAAACATCCAGAAGGATTCACCCCGCATCGAGATGAGCCTTGCTTGGCGAACAGATGATGAATCGATTTTAGTAAAACAATTTATTGAAACGGCAGCACAAATCACGGAACAAGCAGCAAATCGAGATAAACACTCTTGAATTTGGAGCCTTTGCATGAAGTTACCAAGTGACTTAAGCATTTGAAGAGGAAATTTTTCAAAAGGCAAAAACTCCTTTGTAGATCTCTACAATAGGAGTTTTTCTCATCTAGTCCATTATTATCTAAGTCATGCAAGACTAGTAATCACCCTCTATTTCTTTGCTTTTTCATCCTCTAGTAAAATCGTTATCTCTTCATCTGCTTCGCGCAAGACTGTGTTAATATCCTTACCTTCTTCTATTAACTCTCGGAGCATTGGTTGATATTGATCTGCTGCCAAAATATTGTATATAGAATAACGTTCATTTCCTGCTGCTGGTGTTTGTTTGGTTAATGCTTGTAGATTGAGATCGCCAACAGAAGGACGTTCATTAATTAATTGTTCGAATAAATGCTCATTAATCGCAGGATCTGTTAGTGAAGATGCCTGGCTCATCTTCGCCCACTCCATCTGTTTTTCATCAGAAAGTAAATAGGCAATTACCTTAAATGCTTCATCCGGATATTCACTCGTCTGCGTGACCCCTAAACTGTAGGCGAGAGATGGACGATTAATCCCTGGGCGTCCCTCCCATTCAGGGTAAGTCACTACATCAAAATTCATTGTATCATCACTGGAAAACCACTCGATTAATTGCCAAAGTGGGAGCATTGCCACATTACGGTCACTGATAAATCTTTCTCCCCAGTCAAACAGAAATGTGTCGACTGGACTCTCTTCTGGCATATTCCCAGGAATACTGGCAATTTGCTCCATCGTTTGTAAAACTCTAACAAATTCATCCCCATACTCATCACTCAAAATCGTTGACTCATCCGTATCTGGATCAACAAAAGGAAGCTCAAGTTGTTCTAATAACATATTTGGAAAAGCAGGCTGTAACCCGTGATACTGTACGCCATCTCTTTCACCGGTTACTTTTTCAGCTAATGAAATAACCTCTTCCCAAGTCATATCATCTGTTGGATATTCAACCCCAAATAGATCAAATATATCCTTGTTATAATGTAAAGCAGTCATCCCCCGTGATAGTGGGATCGTATATAAATTTCCATCGGAATAAGCACGATGTTCAGCTAAAATATTTGGTTCTATTCGACTTAAATCAAAATCATGCTTATCTATCAGTTCGGACATATCCATTGCTAATTCATTTTCTACATATTTGTTCATGATGTGGATAGGGTTTTCAACAAAATAAATATCAGGAATTTCTCCTTTTGCAATTACCTCTGACAGATCACCAGAGTCAATACGTTCAATCGTTATATAAGGGAACTCCTTTTCGATTGGATCTTTATATTCCTTATTAAATCCCTCTTCATCAAGACCATGAGAATGGAGGAATTTTAAAGTAATTGGTTCTGGTTCCGCATTCTGTTCATTCTCTGTACTTTCTTCAGGGCTGTTAGTACTTGAAGAGCAGGCCGCTACGAAAAAACTCAGTAATACGAGTAAAATAATGATCCGCCATTGTAAAACCTTCATTTGCATCTCCTCACTTATCTTTATTTATTTTTTTATAAGATCGACTAAAAATCAGAAACAGGCTCATACACTCGGACATAATCAATTTCAAACGTTTTTGGAAAGACAGTCGTTAAATCAGGGTTTCCTGGCCAATTCCCGCCAATAGCAAGGTTCAATTGTAAATAAAATGCTCTGTTAAATGGCGCCGGGAAGGGTTCTTGCTCTTTTCCTTTTTCATGAGAAAACCACGTACTTTGTTTCGCATAAAGTTTGTCATCAACGAACCATCGCATCTCAGTAGGTGTCCATTCCAATGCGAAAATATGATAGTCTGCGGAGAAATCTCCATTGCTAAGAGTATAGCTTTGCCCCGTGTACGTATGAGGATGACCATAGTGCAACGTTCCATGAACTGTATTAGGAGCGCTGCCGATCAACTCCATAATGTCGATCTCACCACTGCTAGGCCATTCCCCATATTTCACCATATCAACCGGCATCATCCAAAAAGCTGGCCAAATTCCTTGACCCTTTGGCGTTTTAGCTCTAGCTTCAAATCTGCCATACGTCCATTCGGCCTTTCCCTTTGTTATCAATTTTGCTGAGGTATAGGCATTATCTTCATAGTTTTCTTTCAATGCGCGAATAACTAGCTTTCCATTTTCTAGGTAAGCGTTTTCTTTTCGATCCGTATAAAACTGCAACTCATTATTCCCAAAACCACCTCCTCCTTCAATTTGGGTCCACTTCGATTGATCGATCTCATCGCCATCGAATTCGTCTGACCAGACCAATCTCCATTCATCCTGAGAAACACTCGTATTTATGATTTTTTCTGAGTTTATCTTCACTTTAAAGCCTCCTCCTTTAAAACCGAAACCCATTTCGTTAAAGGGCAAAAAATATTATTTGATGCTTTGGCACGACTCTCTTACTATTAATTTAGTAGGAATCATATTCATGGAAATCGTTTCTTTACTATCAATAGCCTCCATTAAAATATCAGCTGCCTTCCCCCCTATACACTTCGTATTCTGTCTAATCGTCGTTAACTTTGGTGTAGTATATTGAGCTAATTCAATATCATCAAAGCCAATAACAGAAATGTCTTGAGGAACTCGAAGACCACGATCTTTAATAGCTTGTATCGCGCCAAGAGCCATATAATCGCCAGCAACAAAAACAGCCGTTGGACTCTCTGCTAAATTCAGCAGTGCTTGCATCGCTTGATACCCACTATCATAAGTAAAATAACCCCCATCAACGATCCATTCCGCTCTGATCGGTAATCGATATTGCTTTAACGCTTGTGTAAATCCCTCTCTCCGTTTCGGTCCGGAAAAAGTGTCATCTCCGCCTGAAATATGGGCAATATCTCTATGCCCTAAAGAATATAAATAGTCTAATGCTTCAATACCACCGCGATAATTATCTGAGCAAACTGTGCTACCGTGTTCTGATTCCATATCAATTAAAACACACGGGATATCACTTCTAAGTAATTCCTGTACATCTTCATTATGATAATCAGAGTGAACAATGATAACGCCGTCAATACTCCTAAACTGGCAATGCTCCAAGTAACTAAACTTCCCGTTTCCAATATCCTTTGAAACGAACATTAGGTCATAACCTTTAGATTCCATACTTTCTTTGAAACCCTCAATAACTGCATTAAAAAATGGGTGTTTGATCCCTCTTCCCGAGGATTCTAAATAGAGAACGCCAACTGTCCATGATTTCTTTGTTAAAATAGTCCTCGCATGTGAGTTGGGGAGATAGCCCATTTCCTTTGCTACTTTTAAGATTTCGTTTTTGGTTTTAGTACTAATATCGGGATAATCATTAAAGGCCTTAGAAACAGTCGTTGCTGAAAATCCTGATTTTAAGGCAACATCATAAATTGTAGGCAAATCCATACACCTCATCTTTAAAACGAAATGGGTTTCGTTGTTGAATATACAGTACCATCTTCAAAGAAAATAATCAACAGAATTAATAAATAATTTTGATTTTTTCATTATATGTCAATTTTCTATTTTTAACGACAAAATGTAACATGAGGCTGAGACAAAAGTGCTCTCACACAAGACAAAGCCAAATTACTAGATTCATATACCCGCTTCGAAGATATACTTCGCTAAAGCAATACATTGTTCGTCTTTGAGGTTTAGCATTTTAGTTATGTCTCAGCCTATTGAATCATAATTTAATTGCTTCCCGAAATATTTCTGCTTGCAATACCCAGGTTTCTATACGACTCTTACATCACCTCGCAAGAAAAGCTTTAAAATCTGCACAGCATTCACTGAAGCTCCTTTACGAGTGTTGTCACTAACAGTGAACAAGTTGATTGTATGAGGATGGCTGTGATCCATGCGGACACGACCGACCAATACCTCGTTACGTCCGTTTGCAAGGATTGGCATGGGATATTTGTCATCATCATAGAAGATAACACCAGGGGCTTTTTTTAAAATTTCTTTAACGTCATTGATTTCAAATCCCTTTTCGAATTCAACGTTAATGCTGACACTGTGGCAGTTTTCAATTGGTACGCGAACAGTAGTTGCGGAGATAGCAAGATTGGGCTTGTGAAGAATTTTGCGTGTTTCATTTATCATCTTTTCCTCTTCTTTCGTGTTTCCATTATCGAGAAAGCTGTCGATTTGTGGAATGAGGTTATTAAAGATTGGGTATGGAGATCCTTGCAACTCATGTTTGTCGACCGAAACATGACCGTTGACTATCTTTGAGGCGTTGAAGCCGGCTTGATAATCGTCTACGCCCGTTTGACCTGCGCCTGAAACTGCCTGATAAGTTGAATAGATTACCCGCTTGATACTGAAGGCATCATCCAGTGGTTTAAGTGCAACAATGGCGCCAATTGTGGAGCAATTGGGGTTCGCTATAATTCTCCCTCTATTATTCAATGCGTCCCTCTCATTACACTCAGGAACGACTAAAGGTATATTCGGGTCTTGACGAAACACGCTACTGTTATCTATTACCGTACAGCCAAGTTCAGCGAAAAAGGGGACGTATTCCAATGTTATTGCACCATCGTCAGCTGCAAACAGCGCAAAATCAGGCATTACTTTCTCGACATTGGCCTTTGAAAGCTCCAATACGGTTAATTCTTTTCCTAACAGCTTCATTTTCTTCCCTGCACTTCTCGCAGACGCAAACAAATAATAATCTGCTGTAATGTTATCTTCCTCTAAAACTTTGATCATTGAACGACCTACTACACCCGTTACACCAACAATTGCAATTTTCATAATTATTGCCATTCCTTTCATTTAGCTCAAGGTGCAAAACGGCATTATTAATCCGTTTGCATTGGGCGGTTTTTAAATCATAGATTACGGGAATACTAGTCGCTAAAGGTAATAGAGATACAACTCCCCTTTATCTAGGACGCCCGCATGATTGCCCTTCACAGTACCATCTTTAAAGACAATAATCAACGGGATAAATAATTTTGATTTTTTTATTATATCCCAATTTTCCATCTCCACTAACAATCTTTCTCCGTTGTCTTTACAAACGAACATACATTTGGTATCCTAAAGAAAAATATGGGAGGAGAGTGGAGGTTGGACAGTTCAACTATGATGATTGACCTTCTTTTAAGGAAATACAAGGCAGATCAGAAATGGACTCGCGTGGTAATTGAGCAGTTGTCGGAAGAGGATATTGTATGGTCTCCTACACCCGAGAGTAATAGCATTGCTAATTTGGTAGCACACATTTCGGGGACTGTCCATCAATGGTTTGAAACCGCATACTTCGGTGCTTCATCAATCCAAGATCGGAGTCGAGAATTTGAACGTGGTCTGCAAATGTCAAAAGCGCAAGCATTAGAGCTTTCTAAGAAATCATACGACTGCACCATACAAGTTCTTGAGATCATGAAAGCAAATCCTGAAAGGTTACTGGAGCAACCATATCTAAAATTTCCAACGTTCAACGATGCCTTAAATAATCAAGCTACCATTTTAGAAATGCTTCTTCACCAATTCAGACATTTACCCAGTCACACAGGGCAAATCATTTATATTGCAAAAATGAGGAGGGGAGATCTGGTATGGGAATAACACCTAAATCAACCTATTTGACCATCCCGGTAAGCAATTACGAGTGTTCTATAGAATGGTACGGGGAACATTTAGGTTTCAAAGTCATGATAAGAGATCCGTTTTATGTTGAATTGCAAAATGAAGGAGGCGTAAGAATCTTACTTCAGCAAAATGAAGACAAGCTTCATTCCCATTTTGTCTACCCGAATGGAGCACTCCAGTCATCCTACGGATTTATGGTTGATGATGCAGAAGCTGCGTATCAGTATTTCATTGATAAAGGCATAAAAGTCGGGGAATTTTTTGACTATCAAGGCAAATCCTTTTCATTCTACGATCCGGATGGGAATTTTATCGAGGTATGGAGTTCACAATAAAGGTAACCGCAGTCTAAGCCTTTTGAGCTCCTATTCCGCCACTACTTTTTTGATGCATGATTACATCTTAAGGAGAACCGAACATGCCCATATATAATAAATTAGTCCGTAACCGTATCCCGGAAATAATTCAAAACTCAGGAAAAAGACTAAAAACAGAAATACTTACAGATGAGCGCTATATAGAGGAATTAAGAAAGAAATTGAATGAGGAAGTACATGAATATCAAGAGGCTGCTACAGACCAAGATGCACTAGAGGAACTTGCCGATGTATTGGAGTTACTTCATACTCTTGCCCATCAGCATGGGGCTTCCATAGATGACGTAGAAGAAATACGGAAGGAAAAAGCAGATAACCGCGGAAGTTTTATAGAGAAAATTTATTTGCTTGAAGTGGAAGACTAGAGACAGGCCCGTTGCATTGGACTGCTTGTTTTTGAAACAGTAAAAAACACTTGCTCACCCCCACTGAAGGGGGCAAGCAAGTGCCTTTCACTTGATAACTTATAGGTTAATCGTGACGTCTGCATCTTCGCGGAGTTCAGCCACATACTTCTGGGTTGCTTCTTGTTGCTTCGATTCTTTTAGTTGATCTGCTATCTGTGATTTTATTTCCTCAAAGCTAGGCAATTCTTGATCGCCGCCTGTTTCTTCTTGTTGTGCTTTCACACCTTCATAAGCTTCTTTAATTTCCTCTTCCGATGGTTCAGTATCTCCAGACACTTTCTCGATTAGTTGGTCAAGCTTCACTTGTGTCTCCATCTGTGACATGACTTCATCTTCATCCATGCCTTGTTCTTTAAATGCCTTAAGGAGTTCGTCTTTAGACTCCATGTCAAATTGTGCCATTACTTCGTCTATGGTTTTATTGATGTCATCATCAGAGACATTCTTAATTGTATTATTTGCTTCTTGAATAAGCAGGGTTTGTCCAACCATACCTTCGGCAACCTGCTCTTTTAATTGATCTTGATCGAGGTCATCTACGCCTTGTCCAGACATTTGCGCTTGCATGACTAGTTGTTGAAATTGACTTTGATACATCTCCTCGAAGTCTTCTTTCGATACTTCTTCGTCATTCACTTTAGCTACGACATCTGGAATACCCTCCAAATCAGGTTCTGGCATTTCTGCCTGTTCGTTGCCATTGTCTTCGGAAGTTTCTTGTTTTTGTCCTTGTTCTTGTCCTTTATCTTTATCCCCACACGCGGCAAGGATACCAGCCATGAGTACAAAAGATAGCATTAATAACCAAGTCTTTTTCATAGGAACCTCCCTTTTTTATCGTGTTTTGTCAGTCTAACATATACACAATAGAAATAACAAGGGTTGGGATTTTCCAGCGCATTTCTGAATCGTGTTAGCAGCGTTTACTTCGATTCCATTAGATATGGTCCAAGAGATTCCGAATAATAAAGCTCACCATTATTCGTCACGACTATTCCTGCTACATCTTTTACTTGATTTAATGTCTCAATGATTCGGTCAGGCGACTGTCCAAATAATCGACCTGTCCATATTTCTCCATCAACTGATTTTTTCGAAACAATCGTTAATCCGGCAATTTCTGATTGAATTGGATATCCCGTATGGGGGTCCAAAATATGGTGGTATGTTTTGTCATTAGTGGTAAATTTCCTTTCATATATTCCAGAGGTCACAACGGATTGATTAAATGCTTTTAAAATCGCGATGTAATGTCCACGTGAAAGAGAAGGATGTTGAATGCCGACTCTCCAGTAACCATCCTCATGCTTTGGAGAATTTCCATAGGTCATGACATTGCCACCTAAATTGATTAAACCAGCCTGAACATTCATAGACTCCAAATCATGGATAAGAAGATCAGCAATAAACCCCTTTGCTAAAGCGCCTAGATCAATAAACATTCCTATATTTTTTAGAAAAACGGTTTGCTCCTGGTCATCCAGAATAATATCACTAGCACTCGTTTTACGAAGTAGAGATTGAATATTGTCTTCTGAGGGAACATGAGCATCTGCAAAGCCAATACGCCAAGCTTGAACAAGCGGACCAATGGCGATATTTAAAGAACTACCTGCAGCCGTGCTATGTTTCTTTCCAATCTTAATTAATTCATACAAATTCGGATGTACTTTCACCGGCTTAATGCCTGCATTTTTATTCACTTTCATTAATTCAGAGGTAGGATCATGAGCACTAAAACGTTGCTCATATTCTTTCAATTGAATAATTAGTTCATCCAAAACAAAATCTGCATACTTATGCTGAACTGATAATTGGATAATTGTCCCCATCATATGTATTTCACGACTTTGCATGATGATCCCCCTTCCGCACTGAAGGTTGCTTTAAAACAAATCTATAAATTAAAGTGGGACTGTGGACGCATTTCCCGTCCGGAAGGCAAAGTATTTATCGGACAAATCTACGTTAAATCAGGCGGTATTCTGAACTAATCGGGCCAAACTTCCTCCGAATCGGGCGGAGAAGCCGAGGTATGGGACCGACCAGGCATTCCAAATACAGACTTTTTCAGTGGCCGGCCATACGCCTCGCTGTCTTCACTATCCCTTTTTTGTTCCCACTTGTTATTCTTTAGCAGTCGCACCTGACACGGTATCAACTTTTGATGTTGCTCCCGATACGGCGTCAACGTCCCCGCCTGTTAACTGTTGTCCTGTTTGTTCTAAATACCAGTCAATAATCGGCTTAATATCTTGTACATATTCATTAATCCCAAGATAATTGCCTTCTTCATCACGAATGGCCTGATAGTTATGAACAACAAACTTATCTGGTCCATGTGTTGGCACATGGGTTTTGACTACATCCTCTTTCCCTTTGCGTAATTGTTGAATCACCCAAGCCACACCACTGTATGCTTGTTTAGGATGACATTCTGCTAATGGATAACCGACTTGTTCTGGTCGACGAGAGGCAAACATGTCTTCAGCATCATCCTTATGGTTGTAGTACAAGAACTGGTTATTGCTATCCGCATAGGTTAATTCCGCGGGCATGGATTTTAAAAAGTGATTTAATTGATTCACTGTCAAAATACCACGATCCAGTTTCACATACGTATTGCCATCCACTGCCCCAGTCGCTTCAGCAGCTTGTTCCACCCAGTCATCGGCCATCATGTCAATATCCTGAATTGTGGTATCAATCGATCCAGTAGCATATAAATCCTCACTGCTTGAAAGATCTTTCATCCCTTCAGGTGCATCTAGCACATTTACAACATTGATAAAACGAATAAATTTTTTAATACTGGTTTCCAAAAATTGAGTTGTTTGCGCATCCTTTAAATGTCCATCTTCATCAAAGGCTTTATGCACTTCTCCTAACAGAAATTCATTACCTGGCATCACGACAGCGTTCACACCAGGGGCATCTAGTATTTGTCGCAAATGCAATTGTGACCGTGAAGATCCTTGAACATCATAAGACGCCCCAACAATCATCACAGGTTTTCCATCAAGAGGATGGATTTTAAATGACAACCATTCTATAACACTTTGCAATGCAGATGGGATAGAGTGGTTATATTCCGGTGTGGCAATAATAACACCATCCGCTTCAGTAATCTTCTCATTTAAATATTGAATCGGTGCACTGTCTGTTTGATCATTTGATTGGTTAAACATGGGGACATCTTTAATATCCAAAACTTCAACTTCAACCAATTTTTTAAAATGATTCGCAATGAAATTTAGTAATTGATGATTATATGAAAAATCAGCATTTGAACCAACGATTCCAACGATTTTCATCTGTAGGCCTCCTAATTAACTATTTGTCCTCCCATGAAAACTTTTGGACTTTTTTCTGGGAATGATTCTTTCCAATTAATTGATTTGTGATCTCAACAAAATGTATAAAGTCTTGAAAGATCCCTTCAAGTTCTTCTATTTTATGTTCATCCTTAAGATGACCATCTTCATCAAAGGCTTGTAATGAATACCCTACTAAAAACTCAGAACTCGGCATAATGCGTGCCTTTAATTCCGGTGCATCCAATATTTGCCTTAAATGGGCTTGGGCACGGGAAGAACCTAATTTCCCATATGAAGCTCCAGTGATCATAATTGGTTTATCAATAAGTGGCTGAGTCGTATAGGACAACCATTCTAGCGTACTTTTTAATATCGCTGGCACGGAATGGTTGTATTCCGGAGTACTAATAATCACTCCGTCTGCTTCAGTAATTTTATCTGCAAGCTTTTGAACCTCATCAGGTGCCTTCCTGTCCTTCGGCTTATTAAAAGCTGGCAAATCTTTTATTTCGCAAATCTCAATGTTCGCTTGATCAGCAAAATGTTTTTCAATAAATTGCAGCAAAAGGCGATTCGTAGAATGATCAGAGTTTGTGCCAACTATACCTAGTAAATTCATCATTTTATTGCTCCTTTCCAGTAATATGTGCATAACAAGACTCAAAAAACATATTTTTCCTTCCGCCCTACTGGCGTTCAAGCCTTCATAACTCAAGACTGCAAAAATTCCGACTCTTAAGTCTATTATATTTCATTTTCACCTGTCTTGTTGCTAAGCATTATACCCTCCCTAACTAAAATTACTTACTGGTAATCATGACGGGAGATACCTCTACTTGCAATATTCCCTCAACCTCTTAGGAAAAACTTATAAAATCAAAAATAACAAGCGGAAGAAATAGGGCCGATAATTAGACTTTGTGATGTTTATCACATACTTATTATAATACGTTTTAATCATATGTACAAGGGGTTCAGGAGAATTACATAAACAAATCAGCACTTCCCTTTATACTGCGCACTCTTATGGTAAAATAAGGATAAAGTGAAACTTCATTCAGGGGAATTCTTTTTATCCCCACTGAATGTTAGTTTGAATAGATCGGGGATCTACGTACCTGTAAGTCGGTGAGCTTACTGCCTGTATCTAAAAGAAAAGATCCTGTTGTTGGAGGTATTTACTGATGAAGTTAAATGTCGAGCAGCGAAAGATTGTGGAGCTGGAGCCAAATGGGCATATGTTGATTAAAGGTGTAGCTGGTTCAGGCAAGACAACCGTGGCGATACGGAGAATTTCGTTTCTGCAAACGCATTATTGTTTAGATAATGATGATCATATTTTGCTTGTAACATTCAATAAAACATTGCTTAACTATATTCAATACCAATTCCAGAAACTTGAGGATGAGGAAAAAGGCGCTATTGCTACATGGTTAACTGGCAATCGGGATGTCACCATTAAAACCATCGATCAGATCATGTATGGTCATTTTATCGGCTATTTAAAGCGCTATAGTCTTGACCTTAAAATTGTTAACGACCAACGGACCATATATGCAACCATCGAACAAGCGATAGATCAATTGCAAGAAACATTTCCGAATATAAAATTACTTTCTCGTAAATATAATCGCTTTTTGCTAGATGAAATTTCTTGGATCAAATCATGTGGGATCCTAGATGAAGCCACATACCAGCAAATCGATCGAGTTGGAAGATCTACTGGGGGTCGAAATACACCGCAAAAGTTAACGAAAAATTCCGAGACGAGAAAGGCCATCTTTCAGTTAAAAGAACGTTATGATCAGTTACTCGAAGTAAAAGGATTGGTAGATTTTAAAACTATGAATTTACTAGCGTTGCAGCAAGCCCAAGAGGTTGGGAAAAAGAAGTACACACATATTATTATTGATGAAAGCCAAGATTTAACGAAAGTACAATTGCAATTTTTAAAAGCCATTTACGCTGATAAGTCATACGGTTCCATTACATTTGTAGCGGATAATACCCAAAGCATCTATTCCCATTCATGGTTAGGAAAAGGAAGAGCCTATACGACGATTGGCTATGATATGAGTGGAAAGGCACGTGTATTAACTAAAAATTATCGAACCACAACCGAAATCTCGAAAGCTGCTTATGGTCTTATCGAACATGATGAGCAAATCATGGGAAACGTCGATTACGTCAAACCAGCGTTGATCGATCGACATGGACATGCACCAATCTATCGTTTCTTTTTATCCAATGAGGACCAGCTACAATTTTTCAAGCAAGAAATTAATCAATTAAAGCAAGAGTATCGATTAGAGGATATCTGTATTGTCGCAAAGGAAAAACGATTAATTGATGATATTGCTATAGGTCTTGAGAGGGAAGGAATTCCAACCGAAATTTTGCATGATCGCAAGCCTGATTTTGCAAAAGAAGCGGTGAATTTAGTCACAATGCATTCGATCAAAGGGCTAGAATTCAAGGTCATTTTCCTGGCACATTTAGATGATGGTGTCTTGCCTAATACCGCTCAAGTCGAGGTTGAAGATGAAGAAACCGTTCATACTGAAGAAAGAAAATTGTTATATGTAGGGATGACACGTGCGAATGAATTGCTATATATGAGTGCGGTGAAAGCAGCTTCCAAGTTTCTGAAGGAAATTGATCCAAACTTATTACGATTTAATCGAGATACAGCCTTTAGACCTTTTCAGCCAGTCGCTATAGCTGAGTATAAATTTTCAGATAAGGTTATGGATGTAAACAGCAAAGAGGAACTGATCCGACAGTGGATGATTCAACAACTAACCACTCACTTCCAGTACCCCGAGTCTCTTCTTGAGGTAGAATTTGGAGTACAACAATTTTCCAAGCGTGGTTACGTAGATATTGCCGTGATGATTCATATCAATGGGAAAAAACTGCCTTATATTTTTGTGGAGACAAAAAAGTTTGGTGATGGGATTGCTGATGCAAAGGAACAACTGATTAGCTATATGAATACTTCTCATCATGTCCAATACGGTGTAGTGACGGATGGTGTCGATATCATGATCATTGATCGCAATGGCGAGGAAGTCAACGATATACCAAAGTGCCAGCCAAGCTTTTTACCAGAAACAAAGTATAAAAACATTTATAGAAACTTGCGAAATAATAAAGAATACGATTATCTACAAGATAAAGAAGATCTTGAAGACATTGAAATTAAAGATCGAGCGACTGAACTAATTCAAGACCTTGAGCAGCCGATTCAAGTACCAATCATAGGGAATGTAGCAGCTGGTATCCCGATAGAGGCCGTGGAGGATTACCAAGATTCACTCTATGTTCCAAGAGAGTGGGTAATTCAGCCCGAGGAGACATTTGTGTTACAAGTAACAGGCGACAGTATGATCGATGAAGGAATACAACCAGGAGACTCCGCAATCGTTCATCGCCAACAGACAGCGAACAGTGGGGATATCGTCATTGCCGTTATTGATCAAGAAGCAACCATAAAGAAATATATGCCGATGGGTAGTACCATTTTATTACTGCCTGCAAATACAAATTATGAGCCGATCCAAATGAATGCTGATGATGTGTTTATTAATGGTAAAGTCATTGGGATTTTGCAGAAAGGCTAAGATCTATTAGTGCCAGGTCGAGATTGTTTTTGACCTGGCACCTTTATTAGCTCTTGAAGAGGCAGCCTAGAGCTCACGATAACCTATTCCTCTGCACTAAGTGCCAACAAGCGTTTTAAGTTGTCATCAATAAATTTATTATCTGCCCTGTTAATCCCCCGACCAGCAAAATGCCCCCAAATCGACTCGATAGGCTGAAAGGAAGCATTTGGTATATGCTTAGCTTCGTATTTGTTTTCATCCGCTGTACAGAAGAGATCTGTACTCCCAGGCATGATGCAGGCTCTGGCTTTAATAGCTTTAAGGGCCTTATCGAAATCTCCGTTATAGGTTGGGTTTGCACTAATATCGGCAAATTGCCCTGTCCATAACATCGCCATGACATTATGCGGGTCCATCTCCATAAAGCTCTTCTCCCAAACGCCTGCCACAAAGGCTTCTAATGAGTCGAATCCGAGCTCACGATAAAGTTCCTCTCTGTAAAATGACTGTGATACGCCCCACCCCGCATACACGCAGCCTACAGCACGCATATCTGTAGAAGTCAACTGGTTACGTTTATTTGTATCGAAGCCAATTGTCGCCATAAGTGCAGCTTTCATTCCATCCAGAACAACATAAGTTTGCGGCCAAGTCTTTGCGCTTCCACAGAAAGGGGCAATTCGTTCCACCATATCAGGATAACTTGCTCCCCATTGGAATGATTGAATGCCGCCCATTGACCATCCAACCACGAGTGCAATCTTTCGAATGCTAAATTTTTCGGTCACTAGCCGCTGCTGAAATTGGACATTATCATAGATGGTTACCTGGGGAAAATTAGCTCGGTCGAATGGGGGCGGTGTGTTACTGGGAGATGAAGATAACCCGTTGCCAAGTAAATTTGGAACGATAATGAAATACTTCTGCGGGTCCAATGCCATGCCCTTTCCAATCAACCATTCATTCTGAACATGTTGGTCACCAAAAGCAGTTGGATAAATAATAACATTATCTTTCTTTTCATTTAATTTGCCATAGGTCTTATAAGCGAGAAATGCATTCGGCAACGTCGCTCCCGATTGCAAACTTACGTCACCCAAATTAAAAATCTCATAATCCATTATATTGTTCGCTCCCTTCAAAATAAAACACATTAAAGCTATTGCTTGTACTTAGTATAAACCTGTGCTACCCTCAGAAAAAGTGAAGAAAAATCAAAGTAGCATTCAAAATTATTGAAGGAAAGGGAGAGAATACAGTGGAATTACGCCAACTGAACACTTTCCGCACAGTAGCCACAACGTTAAATTTTACTCGAGCGGCGGAAGCTCTAAACTATGTTCCCTCCAACGTCACAATGCAAATAAAAGCATTGGAGGAGGAACTTGGCGTTCGTCTCTTTGATCGCTTAGGTAAGCAGCTTGTTCTCACAACTGCTGGTAAACGCTTTTTAACACATATCCAAGACGTTCTCGACAAATTAGACGAAGCTCGTAGCGCCGTTCTTGATAATGATGATCTAACTGGCACCATCACGATAAGTGCTAACGAAGTTCTTTGCGCCTATCGGCTTCCAGCTGTCTTTCGCCTATTTCGTTCGCGCTATCCGGGAGTACGTCTCATCTTCCGCTCTGTTCCCAATCAGCAACTCAAACAAACACTTTTTGAGGGAGCTGCAGATGTCGTTTTTATGTTAGATGAACCGATTCGTTCTACAGGGCTTGCAGTAGAAAAATTGGTAGAAGAAACATTTCGCCTTTTCGCTTCTCCAGACCATCCACTCGCAAAACAAACGAAGCTAAAGCTAGAAGATTTTCACGGAGAAGTATTCCTAACAAATGAAAAGGGCTGTACCTATCGAACCATGTTTGACCGATCATTTGAACAAGAAGGCATTGATACTATTACGTATTTAGAATTTCAAAATGCTGAAGCCATTAAACAATGTGCAATTACGGGAATCGGCATTGCCTTTCTTCCAGAAATAACAGCGAAGACTGAAGTGGAACGAGGCGAACTTGTGGTTCTTCCTTGGCAAATTCCGGACTTGCATGTATACACACAAATGGCATGGCATAAAGACAAGTGGCTTTCCCCGATCATACAAACTTTTATAGAAGCTGCAAGAGAGGTTATTGATGTAGAGGATGGAAAATAAAGTTACACTCCTCCATCTACGAGAGGATATTTTGAATTGTGTCTTAGCCATTGCATAGTTAATCAAAAAAAGAACATTCATTCAGTTTGAATAAAATCAAAAAACAGACAGGATCAACCATTTCCTGTCTGTGGTATAAACCATATTATTCCTCACTAGCTATTTCGAACTCATCCATCGTAAATTTATCTTTCATATTATAGAGATTTTCATTTTTGACTGTTTCCTTATCCAAGTCTGTTTTTCCTAATTTTTTAACGTTTAATTCACTTCGAACAAGATCATCGTTTTCATCAAGGATTAAGTTACTTGCACCGACAAGCGAGAAATAATCTTTTGTTTTGTCGCTATAATCTTGATTAAACAAAACTTCTCCAAGAGTCACTTTATTTTTGTATAGAAAACGGACTTCATTAGGGGCTTTATTAGCATCAAATGTTGTATTTTCAAACTCTCTTTCCTTTGCAAATAGGAAATATTGTTCGTCCATCTTTGATTGCTCATTTTTTTCAACAGACCTGCCAGTCGCAACATTTTTCCCCTTGTCCAGTATTGCATTCATACCTTTCTGAATTTCGGAATCAATCTTTGCTGTTACAAGGTCCTGAATTTCTCCTAATATGTATTTTTGATCATCTTCGTTTAATTCATCCCATTTCTCAACGTATTTTTCTTTACTAGACACTTTGATTGAATTCGTAAAATCCTGTTCATCCGCCTTATACCCTGACGCTAGTAAATCAGATTTTGGCTCAGCTGTTACCTGGATTTCTTCGTCAATTTTAAAGCGTTGCTCGGGAATGGAATAATTAAATAGGCTTGATACTTCACTTGAGGAGTTTTCTATCACTTTTGCGCTTAAAAACGGAGAAATTCCTTCATATTGTATATCGATTCCAGCAAAGATCTCTTCTTTTGACAAAGCTTTTATTGGTTCTAGGTCTTCAACAGTTACTTTTGGATTTTTTAATTTTAAATCTAATTTAAGTGAATTATCCTCGTCATAGGTTAATTCAAGATCAACTTTATCGCCATTTTTTACATTTTCATTTGGTGTAACCTGCACATCTAAATCAGAGAGCAAGGATTCGAATTCGACCACTTCAGATCGATCCTTTAATTTCATTATTTCATTTAATGCACTAAAGAGACCATCCTTGTCCACATGTACTTGCGCCTTACCGTATTCATCATAACCTTCAAAGTCCACGCGTATTTCTTTATCAATCTCATATGTATTTTTCCCACAAGCAGTAAGTAAAATTAAAATAACTGATATAGATAGAATTGTTAAATATTTTTTCATATAGCTGTACTCCCTTTCAGATAAAACTGTATCTTTTTCATTATGTATCTATCTTTCTAACTAATTTTGTATCGCCTTTTATCCCCCTCCCTTTATCAAACGGATCTGCCCGTTTGGTAACATTTACCTATATTACTATATTCCAAATAGTTTGGACAGGGGGTGCTTATATTTTATTTCAAAATATTCCTATTGAGACGGGGACATGTCAAAATGGCGCACAGGCTGAATTGTACCTGGCGCCATTCATTATTTTTTTTGGTTATTGTCATATTATTCCCACATCTCCTTTTAAGTTTATGAATTTAGGGGGGGTGAATTATCTACGCAAAATAGGATTATTGGTATTGCTTCTAGAGCAACACCAATAATCCTATGGATGAAATACTGTGTTTCACTTATTCATTTCTGCAAGAAAATCTCCTAATAGGCTCTCTAAATCATCGTCTGATGAATCCTCTTCCTCCTCGGAGTAATCTTCTCTTACGCTTTCCAATTCAAGTGAATCTAAATCATCATCGGGCGTATCGAACTCATTGGACGAAGTTGTTTTCTCTAAAGAAGGTGAATCGGTTTCCTCGTTCAATTCCTCCGCCTTAGGTTTTTCCATGGCCTCTTCCTCTTGGAGATATAGTGCTTCATCTAAATTCAAGGAACGACTATTCAACGAAGCCAGCAAGGAAGCGGCACGGCTTGGATCATTTAATAATTGATAAATAATGCTACCAAGCAATGCTTCAGAATGTTCATGCTTTAGCCAATTCCGCTGTGCTTTCGTTAATTTTTGGGGAAGGGGAATAGAAAGGACTTCTTTTTCACTTGAAAGCGACTGACCGACCCCTTGCATCACAAACTCAGCAATTTTGCTGGAAAAGTTCCTTCGTTCTGTTTCCTTTAACCTCTGTAGATGTTTTAATAAATGATCAGGTGTGTCAGAGGGTACGCGAAATGAAATGGCTTGACCTCTCCTCACCTCATTTGAGGCAGACTTTTTCATCAGATCACCTTAATTCTATTTTTTCACCATTTCTTTGGGTGCCTTTTTCTTCTCTGTCTTCCTTGCAAAGTCGGTGATGAGTTTATAATAGGCATTTGCCATCATCCAAATACTCTCTTTTTCATCTTCAAAGAATTCAATATTATATCCATCTAGATTGTTATTTATCGATTTTAGATAATCTTTTAATACAATGGACCCACCGCCAAGAAAATAACAGATTTCAGTTTGTGAGTTTTTTAACCATGTATTGCGTAATAAACGATATTGTTTTTTGGCTAACTCTAGCAATATACGATCTGTAATATCATGAACACTGGTCCGGTTCCCTTTTACCATGATATGATTGCGATTATTTTTCCTAGTTATAATATCCACAACATCACGGCGGCTATCTAATTCCACCCCATGTTTGGATCTAATTTCTTCCCTTATAGCCTCTAGTGATTCAGATACCCCAAGATTAAACCCTTGTGCTTTATCATCATCGACATTCCTGTTTCTTATGACAGCGATATCTGTTGACAAGCCACCAATATCTTGAATTAAAATTCTTTTATCGATTAAATCTTTATTAATGACTTTAAGGTTGTCATCCATTACAAGATTAATAAAGGCAGCAAAGCCCTCAGGATATACCTTTACCTCATTAAATTTAATATTTACCTTGATCCCCTGGTACTTTGGTGTTACGAGAAATTCTACTTGATGAACAGATCCTGTTAATTTCGAACGGTATCCGGCATCCTTGCCCTCTTTTACCTCGCGGAGGGGGAGGCCTGTTCCCAACGTATAGTTCGCATCCACAACATTTTTCTCACGAGGGAAAATGGCTGCATTCTCTTCTCTTACAGCATCCAGCGCCAATGTGGAAAGCAGCATGACCAATGTTTGATCTTCTTCTGATTTTAGACTTCCTGGATCTAACTCTTGAGCATTACTACTTTTTGTCGCTAAGTCACCAATACGATAAACCACATTATTTTCCTTTAGAGCTGGAGAATGCACCTTCAAATGAATCCCCTCGAGCGGATTCTTACTATCTAAATCTTCTATTCCAATTACCGGACGGTCTTCTGTATCCCTTGCAATAATGTTAGGAATATTTAATTCATACTCTAGTTCTCCAAAAATAGACTTAACCGAATCATTCCCAACATCAACTGCTGCAATCCTAGATATAGACATTCATATCATTCCTTTTCACTTAATAGATTTTTACTATGTAAAACAAGTACCATTTAATACCACTTCATATTAAGTTTATAAGAGATTACGAAATTCCACAATGACAGTTACTAAATAAAACAAAATTGTAAACTTGTAAACATTCCGTAAACATAAGTCCACTTGTAAACGCATTTGTATACAATAACGACAAAGGTGTACACATGTTGTTTTATCGGTGTGTAAACGCATTTGTGTACTTGTAAACAATATTGTGCACATATCCGTATACACGTAAACTATTTTGTAAACATATATACTTATCGGGATGAGATACCTGTTTTTTAGTATAGAAGGAGATTAACGGCTTTTTCCTATTGTTGTTTAGTGCTATCCCTTTGGTAAAATCCTTCCTATATTTTTGTCGGAGAAGATAGAAATTTAGGAGCTGATGGCTCTTAAACTAGAAAAGATTATTTGTGCTGTTGCTAGCAAGCTTGCTGACAAGAGAACAAATAACTCCTCCCCTCCCCCACTTATAATGTTTATTTTTTTACTAGGATGTCTCTATATTTTAAGAAATACTTAAAGTGGGGCCCTACCAGATGGGAAACTTTAGAAACGAGATGGTATATCGTTTATTAACCAAAGGTAGCAATTTTGTCATCATGCTAGAGATATTAGGCCAGAGAATCTAATGTCGCCTCCCTTGTGTTCAATCAATATGAGGAAGCAAACGTCTGTGGAAATCTCATAAAATTTGGCTCTATTACCAGAGGGGTTGTAACTTAAATATTCCTATGTTAAATTTATCCACATCTGTTAAATTTAATAAACTTAGGGAAAACATCTAAGGTAATAGATAGAGAGAAACCCATACATAAGGAAGTGAACAACATGAAAAAGTTAGTCTTGCTATTATCTGGCGTGCTCCTCACCTTTTTCCTAGTTGCTTGTTCGGAAAGCACCTCTGCTAACAAGCAAAACGAAGGAAATGATGAAAAACCGGCACAGGAAGATGATACAGCAGATAAGAAGGAGAAACAGGAAGAACCTGAAGAAACTGAGGAAAAGCCGCCCCCTCAACCATACAAAGCATTAGAACCATCAGAAGATGCCACTCCTCTTAAAGATACGTTATCTCAAGAGGATTTGGAGCAGATGCCTCAAGCGGAATCCTATGGAGGAGATCGTACGAGAATGATTGAAGTGGGAGAAACATTGGTAAAGGATGCTGAGGATCAAACTGAAGGGCCATTAAAGAATCATAGACTTGTCGCCTATTATGGGCACCCTAATTCTAGCAATATGGGGATATTAGGAGAAATGGAACCTGATCAATTAATGGAAAAGTTAAAAGAGCAGACACAAGCGTATTCGGATGCCGATCCATCCCGCCCTGCCGTGCCCATGATTGAATTAATCTCTACCGTTGCCCAGCGAGATCCGGGACCTGAAGGGAAGTTCTTCCATAGTACTTCACCGGAGCAAATTGATGAATATGCCGATCTTGCGAAAGAAAACGATGCATTACTAATGCTGGATGTCCAACTCGGAACAGATTCTGTCCTGAATCAAGTTAAATTACTGGAGAAATGGTTGAAGCTCCCTTATGTTCACCTTGCCATTGATACCGAATTCCATGTAGAAGAAGGACAAACTCCTGGTATCGATCTTGGTCAAGTTGACGGAGCTGAAGTACAGGAAGCGGTGGACTACATCACAGAAATGGTAGAGGAAAATGACTTACCAGATAAAATTGTTCTCGTCCATCAGTTCGTGGATGATGCATTAACAAACAAAGAAGCCATCCAACCAACAGATAAGGTCGAAGTCGCCTTGAATTATGACGGTTGGGGTGACTCCAATACGAAAATGTCGCTTTATCGCAAGTTCGTGCGAAATGAAGCAGTCCAATACGGCGGATTCAAGATCTTTTATAACAAAGATGAGCCTGTGCTTAGTCCTGAAGATGTCTTGAAGCTAGACCCCAATCCGGCAATTATTAATTACCAGTAGAAACTATATAGGGCAATAAAAGGAGTGGTCTGCTCCTTTTATTGCCAACTATTTGATCTTTACTATTGGATTTATTAGTTAAAATTAACAGATTATTACAACAAAATTAAAAGTAAATCTTTACTAATGATTTTGAGCTTAATTTCACTGTCCTTTTAATTAAGGTACTTAGTCGCTGCGGAGTATTAGCGGAACAGTTTCCCGTTCCGCTTCACTACTATCGTTTAAATATTAATTTACTAACCACCGGTAAATGGTCTGATGCCTCCGTATATATGACTTCTTGATTGGAAGCCTCTACAGATGGAGATGTTAAAATATAGTCAATTCGCTTGTTTGGATTTTTGACAGGGAATGTATTCGCGTTGTCTTGACCATCAAACACATCAACGAAATTCCCTTCATTTAATAATAATTGGAACTCTTCGCTATGTGATTCTGCATTCAGATCGCCAACAAGTACATTTGGTCCTTCAGAGGAAGATGAAATGTCTATAATTTCCCGCACCTGTGAAACTCTCTCTCCCACACTTAGGCCTAAATGTGTATTATAGAAGTTCACATGTATTCCGCGAACATTGATTTTTGTTCTTAACAATCCACGTTGCTCATTGCCAAAGCTATCTAGATATATATTTTCTGAATCTATAATTGGATATTTACTTAGAACTGCAGTTCCATACTGCCTATTTTCTACTTGCCCTTCAGCTGGTGAACGATCTAAATTCGCTCCATAGACATAATGGTAACCTAATATTTCAGCTAGTTCCTTGGCCTGATCTTGAAAGTCACTTCTGGAGCTATAAAAACGATCCACCTCTTGAATTCCAACAATTTCTGCCCCTGCACCTTTAATTACTTGCGCTGTTCTTTGCAAGTCCAAGATATTGTCAAGCCCTGCTCCATGATGAATATTAAATGACATGACCTTTACATCAACTTCTTTTCCATACCCTTGCGCAGAAGCCTGTCCCGTTATAAAAAATATCATGATAATACTTAAAAACAACCCTAGCATTTTTTTCATCAATTCATTTCCTCCCCTTCTTTGTTTGATTACAAAATCTACTAAAACGACTTCTCATTTTCACCCCTGATTAATCAAGGTGCTAAGTGCGCGTTTCCATGATGTTGTATGTTCATCCCAGCTTTCAGGAAAGGAACCTTATTTATGCGAGTCCCAATATAGCTGTAAAACATCTAAAGCGTTAGTTCTAAAATAAAAATCGGTCACTTCTCCTAGTACTCATAAAGTATATTTCGCCATTCTATTTAAATACCCTTCAAATTATATTTTGTAGCATATTTCACTAATTCACTTTTTCGAAAATTTACAGTTTTATCACTCCCCCCCTTTTTCAATAAAACAATCCCCTTCTAAGTATAAAGGCAGAATACAAGCATTGTTTTCATGTACTTTTCTAACTAATTTTATTTTATTTTTTAAAATGGGTATTTAATTTCAATTGCTATTGTATCCATAATAGTGTACGATACATAGTATAAACCATATAGTGTATGTAATACAGCATATAAAATTGAGGTGGAGGAATGAGCACTTTACTAAATTCATTAACGACAGAGCTTAGGAGAGGGACGCTAACATTAGCCGTTTTAAGTCAATTGCGAACACCACAGTACGGATATTCACTTGTTCAGTTATTGGAGGAATCGAGCATTAATATTGATCAAAGCACCTTATATCCATTGCTTCGCCGTTTAGAAAAACAGGAGTTAGTAACGAGTAGTTGGGATACATCAGAGAGCAGGCCCCGTAAGTATTATGTTCTAAGTGAATTCGGTCTCGAAATCTTTTTGCAGTTAAAAAAAGAATGGATTAAAAATTCGAAAGAACTTTATGGTTTATTAGAAGGGGAGAAGGAAAATGAATCTGATTGAGGTTTATATACAAGAAGTCACTCGCAGGCTGCCTGAAAAAAATCGTGAGGATATTGCACTCGAGTTACGGTCAACCATTGAGGATATGCTGCCTGATGATTACGATGAAAAAGATGTAAATGGAGTTCTTGAAAAATTAGGGAATCCAGCAGCATTAGCCAGTGGATATCGAGATCAACCAATGCATCTAATTGGACCGCGCTATTTTGATGTATATGTCTCTTTATTAAAAATGATTTTGCCAATTGCTGCTACTATTTCTCTAATCTCGATTATTGCAGAATATTTTATAGGGTATACTGGCGAAGAAGCAGTAATGAATGTGTTTATAGATATTATTGCTTTGGGTATATGGAAAATCATTGAAGTTGGCATCCACACCTTTTTCTGGCTAACGCTTGTTTTCGCCATTATAGAAAGAACAGATAAAGGAAAAGACCCGCAGCCATTATCCATAAATCTTAAAAAATGGACACCTGATGATTTGAAAAACAGCCTTTATATTCCTAAGAAAAAGGCGATTACGAAGCTCGAAGTATTTGGCTATTTAATGTGGACAGCAATTTGGGCAACCCTTTACTTTAATGCAAATCACCTCTTAGGTGTATATGAAGGCGGCCCAGATCGAATCGAATTCGTATTTCCAGCTTTAAATCAAGATGTTTTACTTCGTTATTGGCCAATTGTCCTCGTGATCATTGCACTGGAAATTGGATTATCTCTCTACAAATTAATCAAAGGGCAATGGACAAAGAGAATGGCGATCTTTACTGGTGCTCTTGAGCTTATCGCAACAATTGTATTCATAGTCATATTAAGTAATCCGAATTTAATGAACCAAGAATTTATTACGTATATGAGTGATTTATTTAATACAACAGCTACACAATTTCAAACAGGGTTAGTAGGAGCCGTAATAATCATATTTATTTTATCTGCGGCATTCACTGTTTTCGATGGATTTCGTAAGGCTAGAATCCGTTAATTCTTTTGATTATAAAAGAGGAGTGCTTGTCCAATAAGGGATCCCACCAACAACAAAGCGCAAAACATACGTTAAGCACATTTCGTCATAAGAAAAGCCGATTTTTCCTACGCTAAGGAATCTTCGGCTTTATTTTATTGAACAAGAGGATGGGTGCATCTAAGCTTGCTACCTTCATCATGTCAAAAGTGTATCCCCAAAGAGAATTAATATGTTCCCACCCATGTTTTAGTACGTCTTCTCGAAAATTACCTTTTTCCTTTAATAATTTTGTTGCTTCGGTAAGATATATGAGTTTTTGGGACGAATAATAAAATGTGTACTTTTTTGACTCCATTTTTAGCTTTGTTCAGAAATAAAATCCGTATAATTAAATATCTAGTATTGTGGAACTAAAAAGGACAAAATGACTCCCCTTTTTTAAAGGAAATTATTACACACATGGAGTATATAAGATGAAATGGAATCCTTAAGTATCCAATTCATTCAATATTTTCCGCAAAGAAAATTAATAAAATTTTTTTTGAGGATATGTCGATTTTGCTTATAGTGGCTCGTCGTTTTATTAGAAGAGGAATAATCTTTAATATTGGAAGCTAAATATCTAGAAAATCAGTTACAACAACAAAGGAGGGAAAATTAATGTATTTAGTTACTTCAAAAGACGGAACGAAAATCGCTTATGACAAAGTTGGCCAAGGACCAGCGCTCATCCTAGTAGCGGGTGCATTCAGCTATCGAAAATTTCCGCAGCAGGTGGAGCTGGCTAACTTGTTGTCCGAGTACTTCACGGTTTACAACTACGACCGCCGTGGCCGAGGAGATAGCGGTGATACACAGCCATATGGCGTTGGACGTGAAATTGAAGATCTTCAGGCTTTAATTGATGAAGCTGGTGGATCGGCACATGTTTGGGGATTATCTTCGGGAGCTGTTCTAGCCCTACTAGCAGCAAAGAAAGGGGTAAACATTTCTAAACTAGCTCTGCACGAACCTCCTTTCGTGGTAAAAGCGGAGGATCGTATGCCACCGAAAGATTTTACAAAGCATATCGCTGAACTTATTTCCAAGGATAACAGAGCGGAAGCCATTATGTACTTTATGGCTAAGGGTATGGGGGCACCATCATTTGTTGTCAGAATGATGCGCATTATGCCGGGAGTGTGGTCAAAACTTATGGCGGTTGCACATACGCTTCCCTATGATGCTGCTTTGTTAGATGGCTACATGGAAGGAAAGGGGCTTTCTGCTGAATGGTGGAGCAGTGTTACGATGCCAACGCTGGTGCTAGAAGGGACAGAGAGCCCTGCATCTCTTCGTCATAGTGCTCAAGCATTGGCAGACGTACTCCCCAATGCGCAATTGCTGAGTAAAAAAGGTCTCGGCCATACTAAGAAGCTTAATACAAAAAAGATATCACCAGAGCTTACCGTATTTTTTACGGCTAATCTCTAATTAGGCAAAAATTTTTACAAAAAGGCATTACGAATATCGATTTAACAGGTGGGTATTCGTTGTATAAAATAGAAGCGGATTTGCTGATGCAATTTTACACCGAATAGAATGAAGATTCACCCTAAAAAATAGGAGGTTATTACTTATGAGATTTATGATGATTGTAAAAGCGACTACAGACTCTGAGGAAGGAAAAATGCCGAGCCCAGAGCTTATTGAGGCGATGCAGAAGTATAACGAAGAATTGGTGAAAGCGGGTGTTTTATTAGCAGGAGATGGACTACATCCTAGTTCAAGTGGAATAAGGATTTCCTATCCGGAACCGGGTGGTAAACCAAATATTATGGACGGTCCGTTTACGGAGGCAAAAGAAATAATTGCGGGATATACTTTGATTGAAGTTAAATCAAGAGAAGAAGCGATTGAATGGGCATTAAGGATGCCAGATCCACATGGATTTGGACAGGGAGAAATTGAGCTTAGACAGGTATTTGAGGCAGTGGACCTAACAGATAATCCGGAATTCCTAGAAAAAGAAGCAGCACTTCGCAAGAATGTAGAGGAGCGAAAGGCGTGAGTTTGCCCCAAGCACAAAGAACAATTGAAGCGATATGGCGAATAGAGTCACCAAAAATCATTGCAAAGTTAACCGGAATGGTACGGGATGTTGGTCTTGCAGAGGATCTTGCTCAGGATGCTTTGGTGATTGCTCTTGAAAAATGGCCGCATGCCGGGATACCAGACAATCCTGGCGCATGGCTGATGTTGACGGCGAAACGGCGTGCGATTGATCTATTGCGAAGAACAAAGATTCGTGATCAAAAATATGCCGAGATTGCTAAGAATACGGATTTATATACCGAGGAAGACATGGATCATGTACTGGATGGGGAGATTGGTGACGATCTCCTTCGTCTGATTTTTATGACCTGTCACCCAGTATTATCACAGGATGCCAGAATTGCCTTGACACTGCGCTTGTTATGCGGACTTACCACGGTAGAAATTGCGCGTTCATTCCTCGTCGGTGAATCAACCATTGCTCAGAGAATTGTCCGTGCTAAAAGGACCCTTAACGAAAAAAAGATCCCTTTTGAAGTACCTCTTGGAGAGGAACTTAATGATCGCCTGTCGACCGTACTTGAGGTGATTTACCTTATGTTTAATGAAGGGTATTCAGCAACTTCCGGGGAACATTGGATCCGGCCTTTGCTATGCCAAGAGGCACTGAGACTGGGACGTATCCTCGCCGAAATCGCACCTAATGAGCCCGAAGCTCATGGACTCGTCGCTTTAATGGAAATTCAATTTTCCCGGTTCAAAACTCGAGTTAATTCGAAAGGAGAACCTGTTCTTCTTATGGATCAAAACCGAGCACAGTGGGATCAATTATTGATTCGCCGTGGTTTGGCAGCACTGGGGCGCAGCAGGAAGTTAGGGCGTTCACTTGGGCCATATTCATTGCAGGCAGCCATCTCCGCTTGCCATGCTCAGGCACCGACTCCGGAGAAGACAGATTGGCCACAAATTGCCGCTCTTTATGAAGCTCTTTCGATTGTAATGCCCTCGCCAATCGTAGAGTTAAACCGTGCAGTTGCTATTTCCATGGCATTTGGTCCGGACATCGGCATCCAGATTGTAGACAAGTTGAATGCTGACCCATCCTTAAAGAACTATCATCTATTGCCAAGTGTTCGCGGAGATCTTCTGGTGAAGCTTGGGCGTTACGATGAAGCTCGGGCAGAATTTGAACATGCTGCATCACTAACTCAGAATGAACGTGAACGAACCCTTCTACTTAATCGTGCAATGGAATGTGGAAAAGGAACATCTACATAACGTGAACCTTCAATCAGTGGGAGTTTTCTTTCATCCCCCGCTGATTTCAGGCTAAAAAACGCGACGTTCTGTCGCTTCGTCTGCACTAGTACATCCTATACGCCGCTATGCCTTTGTGACCAACGTCTTGTTGGCCTAAACGACTTTTACTCAAAAAGGCAAAAGCGCCTGTCCAGCGACGTACAAATTTAAAGGGTTCTGACGAGATAAAGGAAACACGACGAGCCCAAAGGGCGAATCGATGTTGACTTATGCAAACAGAAATCGTAAATTTGCTAGTCCCTAGGCGCTGAAGCTAGATTAGGGCAGTGTATCCCCCTCCTATGCTGCTTCGTTATTCTCTAAGCCTTGTGGTGGGGGTATTACTGCCCGTTACTGCGGGATAAATTTTTCCAAGCTTTGTCGATTCTCTCGTTCCTTATTCGTTGTGTTGGTAAAGGAATAGCTTGAGCAGTCTATTTTGCTCTTCATTCCTTCCAAATAAAACGAGGAGGAAAAACAATGAGATTTTTATTGATTGTCAAAGCCACAGAGTACTCGGAGGCAGGACTAGCCGACGAAAGGGATTACCTTCAGGCAATGATTTCGTATAAAAAGTCGCTGGCTAAAAAAGGTGTACTTCTTGCCGATGAAGGGTTTCAGCCAAGTTCAACCGGTTTAAGAATAACGTATCCAAAGAAAGGTGGAAAACCACAGGTATTGACTGGACCGTTTCCGGTAGATCAAGAGCTTATCATGGAATATATGTTGATTAATGTGACTACGGAGGACGAGGCGCTAAACTGGGCGCTAAGAATGCCGGTTCCGAAGGAGAGAAGCAAGTACAGAATAGAATTGCGAAGACTAAAAGAGAAACTAGAGTCCATACAAGACCCCCGAATAAAGGTGATGGAAGCTTCTTTACAAGAACACCTTGATATGTTGAAAAAAAATTAAAAAAGTTTTTTCTTTTGTCGATTTCACCAATGTATAGTCGTCGTATTTATAGAAGGATAAATTAAAATGAAAGGTTGTTGAAAAAAATGGGAGCACAATTAAACTCGTATCTAATGTCAGAGGATGCAAGAAGCCAGGCGGATTTTTACGTAGAATCACTCGGTGGGGAAATACTATCACTTAAAACATTCGGTGAGGCACCAGGAACTCCAGAAGCGATGAAGGATAAAGTTATGCATCTGTCTTTGATGGTTGCCGGAAAGAATATGCTAATGATCTCCGATTCCTTTGAATCGGTATCCAACAGCCGCAGTATCAGTCTTGCTTTAACCTATGATAATGAGTCTGAAGCTAGAGAGGCTTACGACAAGCTTGGTGAGTGTGGAGAAAACAAGTACCCCTTTGCTTTGCAACCATGGGGCGCAAACTATGGAGAAGTTATCGATAAATTCGGTGTTACGTGGATGATTACCAAACCGTAAACTAACCCAAATGCAAAAAAATTCACTATTTACAAAAAGGAGAGAATGTACATGAATCAGGAAGTAACCGATTTTATTGATGCAATAAAAGAACCCTGGCAGGTAGAACTTGCCACTAATCTGCGGGAGGCCGTCCACAAGGCCATACCAGATGTACATGAACGCATTCAATACAAAAAGCCGCATTTTTTAAGAAATGGAAAATATGCAGCTGTTATCTCGACATCTAAAGCAGCAGTCAGCTTTACCATTTTTAATGCCGTCACACTGGATCTTCCAGAATGCATGTTCGATGGACCTTCAGAAAGAAAGACACTGAAGCTTCGTAAAGGGGATACGATTGATCTAGAACTGCTTGTCTCACTAGTTAATCAAGCCTCATCAGTGCTTTAATTTCAGATCAATTCTATGAATGATTAATTTTTTGGGAATACACCTTTGACATGAAGAAAGTAGCAAGCTTAGATTCACTCCGCCCTCTTTTTCAATAAAATAAAGCCAGTGATTCCTTAGCGTAGGAAAAATCGCTTTTTCCATGTCAAAATTTACTTAGCGTATGTTTTGCGCGTTTTGTTGGCAGGCCCCCAATAAGTACGCACCAAATTTACCGGTTCAATACCATCTAACTTAAATTATATTAGTTATTCAGGAACACATTCGTTGAAGTATATAGGTATGGAGATTACCATCCTCTTAGCTACCGTAAAAAATTCCTTAATTCATGAGTTTCCGAACACTTCCACTGTTATTTTAATTTTTATTAAACAAATAGCGTAATTATTGCAGATCAAAAGCCTTCTTTACACCGCTTTATATAGTCCAAAGGGACAGGTACAAAAACAATCTCATGTTGTTTTTGTACCTGCCCCCCATTCATCATACCAGACACCCGCCCCTCGCTGGATGGCTGAGATGTATTTCTACCTTATTTCACCAGATAACAGCCCCACTTCCTGCAATCCACGGACAATTCCATTATCGTCAACATCAGTAGTCACAAAATCAGCGTGTTTTTTAACTTCGTCCTGGGCATTGCCCATTGCAATGCCAACACCGGCTTGTTGGAGCATTTCTATATCATTCAATCCATCGCCGAAGGTATAGACATCCCTCATGTCGATCTTAAGCTTTCGAGTCATGGCTTTTATCGCTTCTGCCTTAGACCTGCCTGAAGGGATAACATCCAGCGCTTGATCACTCCATCTAACAAAAGAGTAATGATCATGAAAGTCTTTCAGATAGTGATCTTCATTCTCTTTTATAAATATAATCGCTTGATAGATATCCGAATAACTTTTTGGACTATTTATCATATGTGCCTCTTTCCAAGCTGTAAAGTTCTCCTGGGTTTGCTGCTCCATCTCTAAAACCGCCTCATTCAGATAGATGATTTGGTGATGATGTTTTTCTACTGTTTTTGATAAGCTTTTTAAATACTGAGAATCTAAATAATGTTTAGAGATGATCTTGTTCATACAGACAACATATTGGCCGTTGAAACTGACATATGAAGTCATATTTAACGCTTTTAACAAAGGTTGGATCGTGTTAGGGCCTCTACCTGTTGCGATGGCCGTGAAGATGCCATTATTCTGTAAAGCGGTAATCGCCTTTTTGGTTGATTCTGCAAGGCGCTTATCACGTCCAATTAATGTTCCATCAATATCAAAAAATACTGCTTTTCTCATGTTCCAACTCCTATTTCATCATTACTCCTTGATCGAGCCAATCAAAACGCCTTGTACAAAATATCTTTGTAAAAAAGGATAGACAATTAATAAAGGTAATGCCGCCACAATAATTACTGCATATTTAACAAGGGCTGCGGTTTTCACTTGTTCGACTAAAGAATCCCCTAGTGCGGCTCCGCCTCCTGCAGCCGTATCGATTTCATGGATAATTAATATTTCCCGCAATATTAGTTGCAATGGAAATAAATTAGTGTCCGTCAGGTAGATTAAAGCTGTAAAATATTGATTCCACAGGCTTACTCCATGGAATAGCGCCATAACTGCAATGATAGGCGCAGATAAAGGCAGAACAATTTTGAAAAAAGTATATAAATCTGATGCCCCATCCATTCTAGATGCCTCAACGAGTTGATCTGGAACATTTTGCTCAAAGAAGGTTCTAGCAACTAGAATCGACCATGCACCCACTACCCCTGGTACGACAATGGCCCAGATCGTGTCCACCATTCCGAGTGATTTTACCACTAAGTAAGTAGGGATTAAGCCACCATTAAATAACATTGTAAATAGAACAAACCAGAGGATTAACTTTTTCCCCATCACTTCCTTTCTGGATAATGCATACGCACAAGGAAGCAATATAACCAGATGCAATAGTGTGCCTAGTAATGTATATAGAATTGTATTTCGATATCCAAGCCAGATGGCATCGTTTTCAAAAATCACTTTAAAGCCTTTAAACGTGATATCGACTGGCCATAACCACATTTTCCCTGTACTGACCGCAGATGGATCACTTATAGACGCACTGATTGCGAAAACTAAGGGATAAATAATGATGATGGTAACGATCAGGACGAAAATTTTATTTAATAGATCAAATGTGTTATCAGATAGACCTCTGGTAGCCATTATGTCACCTCTTACCACAAGCTATTTTCACTTGTTTTTTTAGCTAAATAGTTCACTGTCACCAATAAAATGATATTGATCACAGAATCAAATAATCCAATCGCGGCAGAAAAATCATATTCTCCACCAATAATGCCTGTTTCATAGACAAATGTTTGAATAATGTCGGATGTCTCTGAGTTTAGCGAGTTCTGCATCAGTAGCACTTTCTCGAAGCCAATTGACATGAACTTACCGATATTCAAAATAAACAATACAACGATTGACGGCAGGATCGAGGGAATATTAACATATAAGATTCTTTGTATTCTCGTTGCTCCATCTATACTGGCGGATTCATGCAACTCTGGATTCACTCCCGCTAATGCAGCCAAGTAAATAATCGTCCCCCATCCTAATGATTGCCATTCTCCCGACCACACATAGATATGTCTAAACCAACCGGGACTAGTCAAAAATGGAATGGCCTCTCCCCCAAATTTGGTAATGACATTGTTTGCGAGCCCACTAATCGGATCCAAAAAGGCAATCAGCATGCCAACGACAACAACGACTGAAATAAAATGTGGTGCATATGTTAAGGTTTGTGTCCATTTTTTAAATGCGCCGTTTTTAAGCTCGTTTAAAGAGAGAGCAAATATAATCGGTAATGGAAACAAGGCTAATTGATAGAAACTAATCGCAAATGTATTTTTTAGTATTCGCCAAAAATAATACGAATGATAGAAACGTGTAAAATGGTCAAAACCAATCCATGGGCTTCCAGTAATGCCCAGTGTAGCAATATAATCTTTAAAGGCTATTTGCACACCATACATCGGAATATAATGAAAGATTGTAAAATAAAGAATGGCTGGTAATAATAAAAGATATAGTTGCCAGCTTTTTAAAAATCTCCTTTTCACACTTAGCATACGCTTTGGAGCCGGAATCGCCGTCGACGACTCGATTGAACTAGCTTGTTTTGTCTGCACGCTATGACCTCCTAAATCGATCCTATACGGACAACGGGGGGTTATCCGTATAGTTTTATATTGGTAGAATGATGGACTAGTAAGGAAGTCATGATTCAACTATTTTTAAATCGTTTGTAGGCTTCCTCCTGTGTTTCCATGTATTCGCTCAATCTCATATTCTCGATGGTTTTAACATATTTATCCCATTCTGAAAATGATACATTCCCGGAAATAAACTTGTCTCTCATTTCCTCTACATATTTTTCAATATCGACTGTTAGAGAGGCCATCTTTTTACTCTCTTCACTTGTAAACGTAAAGGCTGGCCATGTTTCTTGAATCAAGAATGGTTCATTTTTATCAGCCGCTTCTACAAGTGCTGGTAACGTCTCGGTTCCTTGGTAAAATTCCTCTATAATAATGCCAGGTGCCCCACCATTTGGATATGTTAAGTATTTTGAAATAGCTTGGGATAGCGTCAACCCGTCTGGGTTATTGGTGATTTCATCCAAAAATGTGTACTCACCATCAGCAGTTTGCTCATAGGTTTCGCCTTCCACCCCTAAATAATATAGCTTTGCCCCTTCATCGCTAAAAAAGTGATCAATCCATCTAACCGTTGCGGCTGGATATTGATTATCCTTCGTGATGACAAAACCTTGAATTCCAGATAGTGTGGGATATACATTGGAATAGAGTTGATCACCATCGGGCCCTTCTAAGGCAATGCCACTGTCATAGTCATCTTCTCCAACTCCAAATGCGCTTTCGGTGCTCCAGTAAATGGTAGTGCCATACAAGCCCTCGGATCCGTTAGCCAGATAGTTATTATGTTCAATGGTAAAAATATTTTGTTCAATTAAATTTTCACTATATAGCTTGTTTATATACTCAAGCATTTCCTTATACTCTGGTGAAGTAGGAATGAATCTTAATTTTTCTTCCTCGGGGTCCATATCAATATAGGGATGAGCGGTCCCACGATTCCCCAAACCAAACGATCCCTTTAACCAATTGACTAGATGATCCATACTATTTGCTCCAAAGGGTATTTCCCGATTTGAACCGTCTCCGAGTAAATCCGTCTCTTTAACAACTTTTAAATACTGGTAAAATTCATCCAAGGTTTCTGGAACATCCATATCTAAAACCTCCAGCCAATCCCGCTTGAACCACGGCCGAGCCCCTATACGATAGGAAGTAAAATCTTCGGATGCTATTAACGGAAACGAGTAGATATTACCATCTGGAAAAGTAAGCCCCTTTTTAATCTCTGGATTCTCTTCAAATAATTTTGTTAGATTAGGCGCATGTTCTTCGATTAAATCGTTCAAACGAATGAATGTCCCTTGCTCTCCATATTTGAGAATATCGATATTAGGAATTTCAGCAGAATGAAGAGCATCAGGTAATTTTCCACCTGAAGATAATAGCAAATTCCGCTTTTCCTCCAAGCCATCTTGGGGCGTCATTTCCCATTTAACGTCAATATTGCTTAACTCTTCATACTTATTAAATACCAACACATCATTCCAATCCTCTGCCGCAGCCGCTCTTCTCTTTACAAACATGTTTAACGTAATCGGTTCCTCCACAATGGGCAGCCCTGATTCCGTTAGAATGTCTAGGGATAGATCTTCTACCTCACTTCCTTCCACTTCCGCTTTTTGTTTATTACATGCAGATAGAAACAACAAAACAGCTAATAAAATAGTGATAACTTGTATTTTTTTGAACCTCATCATTTAACCCCCATATATTTGTATAACAATGCATGATTATTGCTGAGTATTTCCTCATCCTTGTATCCACTTGCTAGCAAATCCTACTGTATCCGATTACATAATCAGTCAGCTTATATTCTCAAAATTAAAAATCACCTTGATCTCCTTCGTTTAAACAGAAATACAACTTAACACATAGTTTTACTCATATTTAGGAAAATAAAAATAGAGAATGAAATATTTCCTTTCCTCTTTCTTGGTGCGATATAATAAATTGCTGCCACAAATCTCTTATGTTTTGGCTAAACTCTCGTTGTCCCCCCTCTCCTTTGTAAATACTTTTCTTATACATAAAACAAGCACTGAAATGATAGTTGAAATAGCCCCTTATTGGTAGTTCTTATTTACTATCACTCCTTTTTCATAATTCACCTTCATTTGGTGACTATATGAAATTTATCATATAGCCACCGCAAAGGTGGTACGTGTTAAAGTACCATTGATAAAAAAGTTTGCCATAAGCATATAAAACTTGTTTTTGAGGGAACTCTCACGCATAACAAGTATAAGACGTGCCGTACTAAAGAAATATCCAACCAAAAACGGAAAAATATAAACTCTCAACGGTTGAGGAAAATTTCCAGGGCATTGAATATTACAGCTATTAGAAAAATTATTATTTGACGGATGAGGAATGGAGGAATAAAAAAACAGTAGTAGTCCGGCTATTTTTTATTTAGGTTTTTCATCGTAAGTAGTTCCCGTTACAGGGTTCCACACGGTTCACCGTGGTTATTTAAGGGGCAAAAAGGCATTGGCAAGTATGTTCTTACAAATGCCATTTTTATTGATTATCTCACTAAGATGTCCACACTCTAAATGTAAAAAGGTGAAAGTAATATAGGAGCGATTTTAGTTCGGCTAACAATAAATTTTAGAAAATTAGACTACCGCTCTCTGATTTTTTTATCCCAAACATCCAATTCATGATTAAGTGTATTTCCCAAGACACTCCTAAGTTTACTAAACCAAGATAAAACCTCTTCTGAAGTGTAGAATTTAGTAAAGTCATCAATAACTTCCTTTATAAAGGGCAATGATGGATGGTCTTCCCCTAAATATGCGAGACTTTCTAAAAATGCACTTTGCCGATAAGTAATGGCTTTCTCAATAAGTTCATCCTTAGTTAGTCTAATGTTAGATTTTTCGTCTCTTAAATCTTCGAGTATTTCTCTTAAATTTCCCGTATCATGATAAAACTGATAAATAAGCGGGACTTTAGGTAGATATATAGGTTCACCTCGGTCAAAGTAATAAACAGGGTAATCGCACTTCTGCTCATTTTCAACCCACTTTTGTATATCTACTTTCTCAGTTACTTCTCTTAGTCTCATTAAAAAGTTTAATGGTACTCTTGTCCAATCCCAATCCGCTTCAGGTATTGATAGTTTTCTGTATTGTATTTTTAGATTTCTCTCCCAATCTTTTGAATATGACTCATGATAGTGGGTACTATGCCCCCATTCTCCTTCATAATCATAATATGATACGACTACAGCCCATGATTCATGACTTTCATATGTAATTTGCGTATATAATAAGAAACCTCTAGGAAGTAACCAAATCACTCTTTCTTCATCAAAGTCGTTAAATATTGGTTCCTTAGATATAATAGATTCATCCCCTCTTTTTTCTTTAAAGTCCGGTTTCTTCCCTTTTGTTGGAGGGGTTAACAGAGGCTCTTCCCAAATTATCCTCTCTAACTCCTTATATGATTTTTCTAAATCCCCTAGTTTCATACTTAAGGAAAACCTGCTTTTAAAGAAATCAGGTAAAAGATATTCACCATTAACCTCTTCTAAAGAGATAGGAATGAATTTTTCTTGTTTTGTATATTTATATATATCAGGTGTAATAATTAAAGTTTCAGTCCCAACTCCACCATGTCTCTCATTCGCTTTTTCACAATAAGTTTTATCACAGATAACCAATACTTTATCTGCCATTTTAATGCTTTCCTCCATAAATTGAAAGCGATCATGCCCTACAACTCCATGCCACCTATCAAGAATGATGTCTAAACCGGACTTCTCTACTAATTTTTCTGCTAATTCAAGAACCCATTGTTTATGATCTTCTGATGACCAACTATATGATATAAATACTTTAGGTGCTATTTCTTCGTATTCCAATTACCCAACCCCTTTTGCCCTTTTAACTAGATTTTACCATAGTATTCATAGAATCCTCTTGACAGACATTCGGTCTTACCTTTTTGTAGCCTTTATTAAAACTTTCAATAGTAAACTTTTGATAGGCTGAGATAATATCTGTATTTGATAATCTAAAAATGAGCCACTGATTTCCAATTTTATCAATCACTCCTAGGATAGAAAGTGATAAAGAGTGTTTGGAAGAGACTAAGCGTGTATTACCAAACATTGACCAATGGATTGAAGACCTTAAACGATGGAATAAATAAAACATATAGCTGCCACTATCTTTTATAGATTGAAAAATGAGTATAACTTCAAGGGATTTGAATCCAATTGTTTCCACTAAAACAAGTGAATTGTGACATGTTTTTATATCTTTTTTTGCTAATAAACATTGATTTAACAGCATTCACTTGAAAAATAGCTTTCGACTTTAATATAAAATGGTATAATATAAGGACATAAGGGCATTGTGACATTAACCTTACAGGATATTTTGTACTGGTATAGTTACAGAATAAAATGTTGTTAGCAAAGATATAACGTCGATTGAGTTAGAAAAGTTTGCCCACTCTTGGAAAAACACCGATACTAATAGGTATATGTCTAATAAAGAGTATGTCAAAAAACACCAAGGAGAAAATGTAGATTGCTGCATTTATTAAAGCAAAATTGAAATATACTTTGTTTAACAAGGTCAATATATGCTGATAGTTTTCTTATACTTACATTAAACTCCTGTTTCTCTTCATATTTTCTTTCATAAGGGAATATCTTTTTCAGAAAAAAATATATACTTATATTTTAAAAATTCACTATCACAAAGCTACTAATAAAACCATAGGAAAACAAATCTATGAATACCGCATAACTCAAAATTTTACTATTATTAAAAAGATCAAGGATGAATAATACTAGAAATGAAAAAAGCAATAACTAAATTGAGATGATGTAGCCAAATGGATAGTCTTGTCAACACTTGCTATAGTAGGTGAAACTATCAAATATAAGGTAACTATAATTAATACTCCAATAACTACAAGGAAATGGCCGCCGCTTGAAAAAGGGAAAACTGGGCCCGAGAAATACAGTAATAGGAATAGTACGGTCTTATTTTAACTTTTGCAAGCTCTGTTAACCTATAGAAATTTCTTAAATTCGCCAACATAAATACCCAACCAAATACAAAATATTTTTTATTAATTCTACCTGGTAATAGAACATTATTCTGAACTATGCATACACCTGGTACAAAAGAATTGTTATTAATCCAAAAACCGCAAGAGTTTCTTAAAAACCATAAAGGGCTGTTTCTTCAAAAATGCAAGTTCTATCGAATCTTCTTTTCCATACTTAGTAAAAGTAACCCTTTCGGTGCTTTGATTGATCTTTAAAGTTATGTCTTTAACTTTGTACTCTTCAATTTTCCGTGCATTGTCTAATAGTGAGTTGTCTAGTTGCAAATGAATTTTGTCCGACACCCTTCTAAGCATCCTCCATAGAACGACTTCATTAGAAGATTTCATAAACAACTCTGGCAATTCCTTAGCTTCCTTTAAAGCACTTAACGTGGTAAGTGCCATTCCAGCCACACCATAGTTAACTGGCCTAATCAAATTTCCAAGCGGTATCCAATGGTTAACATCAAATTTTATTTTTTCTCCATTACTAATATAAGAGACATTTTCTATTTGTCCGTACATAGAAATTCCATTTTTGTCGCTAACGCCTTCTTTGACATATAACGTTATATATTTCCCCTCTTGCCAACCCTTTTTTAAATTCGTTGCAGGCATCTCAAATACACGCTCTTGCTCGAATCTTATATAGTCATCATTTGTCGAGACTAACCCAATAATCACCTTTTCTTCCAAATCACTTTTCCATTCAGCTACTATACCTCTAGGAAGAACCCCTTCCTTTTGAATCTCCTCGGGACTCATATCAATTAGCCTTTCAATAAATTGCTCTACTAAGGTTGTAGTATTGGGGAGAAATGGCAGGCCTCCTATATTAACCTTGTCAATGCTTTTATAAAAGTGATGCTCTCGATAAATATCCTCTTCAAACCAGGGAAAGAGGATATAAGCTCCAAAGGCTGTCCGTTCATATGGACCATCAAAAGATGCTACAATTGAATCCCTATAGCGATGCATTGTATTAATATCTTCTTCTATCGGACCTGGACTTCTGTATCTGGAATGGTAGAAACTTCCCTCTAAAGCATAATCAATTCGATACTTTGCATCAAAAACATAATTAAAGCTATAGTCTTTGCCCTTTTTTGAAATACTTAGCATAGTATCCGGTTTTTGCGGAATGGTAGGCAGATCCCCCTTATAATATTGATAAGTTAATACAATTTTTTCACCAGTAATCGGATGGCAATATATTCGATTTGCAGATTGGTTTGTTTGCAAGTTAACGAATAGACCTTCTCGGTTTATTTTGATAATATCTTGGCTAATAAGCTCATATTTCTTATCTAAAATTCGCCCTATTTTTAAGAATGTCCAATATTCATAAAGGGTTGCGACATCTTTTACAGACATTTGATAAAATTCCCCTTGTAACGTTAGTCCCTTGGAAACTGTTAGGAAAATTTTAAAGGCATCTCGATACCCCGGAGCCATTTGCAAAACGAGACTCATTACCGATCGATCTAATTTTCGTATATTCCTCCAAAAGTGGCGTTTTAACTTACCTTTTAATTGGTTTTCCATTCTGCTAAGAGTTTCTATAAGATGCTGATCAACATCAGCATCCCAACGGTTTTGCTTTATTAAAAGTGTATTTTTCAAATCATTTAATTTATGTATAAGCCGTTCTATCATCCATTTGATGTAACGGTTTTCTAGAGTATCATAAGTTACTTCCTTTTTTATGTCTAAACCTACAAGTGGCATTACCCTTCTATTACCTATATCAATTCCTTTTTGCACCTCAACAAATAAATGGGGAGTTTTCTGTAAAAACTTTCTACTCCTAGAGTCCAGCTGACTTAATTGGTCTCCCCTAGCTCGCTGATAGGTCTTTTGAAGGTTATGGTGAGGTTGCTGTTCAATTCTATCAGTTGCTTGTATGAAATGTACAAAATGTTTACTAATAAGTCGATAAAATTCTGCCTTCGAAGGATGGGAATTACTATCTAATTTAATCGATGCACCAAGATAGGTTTTACGAATGAAGTGATAAGCGAGGTTGTAGATCTCCTCGTTCACTTCTTCTAATAGTTTCTTATAATCATTTTTGTAATCAAGTTTTGTTGGAAAAATTTCTAATGTTACTTCTAGTAGCTTCTGTTGTTCTGAGTGAATTTCAAAGGAAGTGAATCCCACCTCATTCTGAAATTGAAGCGCCCCCATAAGCATATAATTATCGGGAAGGTCAACACGACTTATAGCTTGCCTTAGTAGCGGATGCTCATGATAAAAAGTTAAATTCGTATTTGTTTTAGGTATTACAATTACTTGATAAATCCCATTTTCAAAAAAGATAGGCTTTATGTTTACATTTTCAACTAAATTTCCTAGCTCTATATCAAACACGAATACACTTACTATATCAACTCCGTGAACAGAAAACTGCATGATATCATGAAAATCCATTTTCCGGTATTGCTGTAGACCTTCATATCGCTGATGATAGGGTTTACCTTTGATAACAAGAGAAAAGTCACTTGTCTCAATCTGGACTAAAGTAACCTCCTCACGAGATCCAGAAGGATGTAAAGCCATCTTCTCTCAACCCCCTAAGCATCTCATCAACCTTATAAGCACTATTAGGATAGATAGAACTCTCCGTACTAGTATTGAAACCTTGCTCCTCTAAATATTCCTTGTTAGTAAATAATTGATATAAATCTTTTAATACCTGCTCCACACGTGAATCACTTCCAGCAATTCTTGGTAATATTTTTTGAATAATACAATGATCGAGCGCTTGATTAAAAGACATTAATTCGCCCCCTTCGTTATAAGCCATATAAAAGCAAATTTCATCTCTAACTCGATAGCCAATATGTGCATTAGTTCGTTGAAGCGTATGATTAATTTTTTCGAGTTCTTTCGTAACTTTTTCGATTAATAATGGTTCCGTTTGATATAAATCTTTTAAGTGTAAATAACGAGTGGCAAGCTGATTGTATTGCACTGGAATAGGTAAAATTTCATCAGTCTCTTGCAAAAATGCTAAATTATTTAATTCCACCCGATTAAATTCGATTGTATTCGCTCTATCCAAAACCTTCTTACTAAATGGATGCGTGGTTTCATCCATATTAACTGTTCCTATAATAAATAAGTTATTCGGTAAAGTGACTGCTTCTCCTGCTATTTCTTCCGATAGTAATAAGCTAGAAACCATTTCACTACCTTGCCATTTTCGACTTTCCATAACACTTAATATATCGCTAAAATAATATTCAACACGAGCCAAGTTCATTTCATCTAATAAGACAAAGTAAGGCAAAGAAGGATTTTGCTCAGCTTTTCTAATTACGGCTGTTAGGGGGCCTGGTTTAAAATCTCCCTTTATGTCTACATAACCAAGTAAATCTGATCCGTCATTCCAATCAGGTCGAATAGGAATTAATGCAAACTGCCCATTTTTCTCAGTTGCACCTAAGCTCTCTGCGAACCACTGCACCATCTTGGTTTTCCCTGTTCCAGATATTCCTGAGAGAATGACAAACGGCTTTGTTTTTAAAGAGAGGAATAAATTCATCACTTCTTCTCTCTCATAGTAAAACCCTTTACTTCTAATATAAGAGTGTATATGCGCAATAAGCGATTTAAAGTCGGCAAAATGTGCTTTTTCTTCCCTAACTATCTGTGAGGAATTAATATCACTATTATAATGATTGGATGACTTTTTATTTCTATACTGTATATAATCCTCATATACTTGAATCATTTCTTTTAGATCCTTTACTAAAGTTTCCTCTGAAGGCATTTCAGAAAAAGTATATAGGATATATGCAGCCGTTGATAAGGCATACTGCTTTGCCTTTGACCCCATGCCTAATTCAATGTGATCGTCCTTTTTAATGCGATCACTCATTTTAATATTCTCACGTATTTCTCTTTTAACTTGCATCATTTCATCTCTACTTGTTTCTGTCACACCTTGCGCAAGGGTCAAGTAAAGCTTTTTCATATCTTCACTAAACAAATAAACGATATAATACCCTCTCTGAGTAGAAGTTGTAATCATCTTATTCATAATTGCAATCCACGGAACAGTTGCCCAATTCCCCTGGCCAACAGAACCGCTTACAAGGTAATTCTCTACTTGTTTAGAAATAACTTGGTCTATTTCCTTCGGTACTTCATTTCTTACAAATGTACCTAATTGATGACCAGCAAATCCCTCAGTTTTAGCAAATAAATATCCACTCATAATTTTCAGTAACATCTCTCTTAAATTACTATTCATGGCCTCTACCCCATTTTTCAGATTTAAATAGCGATCCATTGGCCTCCAGTCTTCATCAATTAACTTAGAACTCTCTAACCACATTAATATATTATGAACTCTCTCTTTGGCAACGGACTCTACCATCAGGTTAGTACCGCGAGAATTCCGAACAATTAGCATTCCTATTGCTTCAAGAGTTTTTTTCTTCTCCACCTTGGATATTAGAAATTGGATTTTCTTCTTATCTGGTTGTGAATTCATGTAGTTAAAGTTCTTGGAAAATCTCTTCATCAAGTATGGCCTTTTTTATCTCTCCTAGTCAGGGCAGCTTATACAGATGCTGTCGAAGTTATCGCTATGGCGTTATATTTAAATGAATCAGTTCATGCAAAATAACATAGTCAATGCAATGCTTTGAGGCTGCAGCCAGTTCAGTATTAAGAGATACAGCGTTTTTTCGATTAACGCCAAACCCCAACATACTAGTTACTGGAACTATTCTGAATAGTTTAGTACACTCTTGTAAACCTCTATTATAATACTATACAGATTACTACCCTATATTAAGCCGATTACTGCAAGCAAATAAAAGCCGGATAAGTGATTAAAATTCATGCAGGAGTATCATGGATATTCTATACAAAAAAACAAGAGATCAGTCGCGCATATAGGGTAATACAATTTAGGAAATTGATCGTGCACCGACTAATAATTAAGAAAACACCAATATTATTTTGCTAGAAGCTGAAGTTTAGAAAATCAAACTTAATCGATCTATAAGAAAGAGTATCTCATAATTATCCCTCAAGATAGCCTTATTATTTATAATTAGTCTGCTCTTCAGCTACCTGCATAGCACTGTCCGTTTTACTGCTATATAGCTCTTCACGTTTCAACCTATTCCTAATGTATTCTTCCATCCCTTTATCTGTACAATAAATATAACAACCCTTTTGTCCCCTGGTCATCAAAGTCCTATATGTATTACGTATAATACTATCGGCTATTTCTTGAGCTTCCACAGGATTTTCCTTCATCATCTTTTTAATGCCTCTCAAAGATTGATCAGATTTTGCCCTTTTAGAATAGTCTGTAACGACTTTTCCATTTTCATATCGTAAATCGTCGCCTATTATTACCCCGACGTAATCAAATTCTAGTCCTTGGCAAGTATGAATGCAGCCGGCTTCATGAATCGATTCATTGTCAATTGCCCACGTAGATGTATTATCTAGGTTCCAACTCATTCCAAAGTTATGTTCTTCTATCTTTATATCGTGATAACCAGACTTTGTACGATTTTTCTTGGGCCATTCCCAACAATAACCGGCTACAATTCTTGACTTGTTACTTTTCTCATTTTTCAATTCAATTTGTTGCTTCATTTCATGAGGACTAGAGAACACTTGGAAATCATAATCTAATCCCATATCATTGGCGTTGGCTGTTTCCCTAATTTGCAATACATCATCTAACCATGCTATATAACCATCTGAACCATCACATCTAAATTGAGAAGCTAATTGTCCCGATGTAATTTCGGCATCATATTCTTCGGCAAAGTTCCTAATCACTTCCACACTACCAACGTCTTTTAACGTTACACGCTGGTTCTCATCGATAAAGAAAATGGACATGTTAGACGCATGGATAACTTCTTTGATTTGATTCTCGCCTAAGTTTTGAAACATACCTGATTTTTTATTCAGACGATGTGCTTCATCAACAATTAAAACATCCAACTCATTTAGGTTTGATTCCGTATAGCTGCCAGATCCTTTAAATAAATTATCGATACGTGTTTTTCTAAAATCACCTTTTAATTTGGTGGAATATACATTTCTTGGTGCAGAATTCTTTGTAACGTATTGACAAGTTAATGAATGATTCGTAAGAGCGACAAGTAGATTAATAGCTAGTACTGATTTTCCGGTCCCTGGACCTCCCTCTATAATCATCACTTGCTTGGTCTCTGTTTTAATTGCTCTTTTTGCTAACTGTAAAGCCGTTTCATAAATTACCTTTTGTTCGTCAATCATTACAAATTCCTGATTTCCCTTTAACATGCTCACTAAGGAATCTTGTAATGATTTTGAAGGCCTGATTCTTCCTTGATCAATTTGGTAGATAATATCTTTACTATCGCCATATTTAATATATTTCTTAATAAATGCCCTTAGTTTCTCAACATCGCCCTTAGCATATACGGGAGCCAGATCTAAATAATAGTCATAATACTTGTCTGTTAGAGGGTCTTCTTCTGCTTTTTTATAATTATGTAAATAAGCACATGGCTTTAATTGAATCAATTGCTCTTGTACATTCTCATTATAATCCTCAATCAAAGCTGCATAGGACCACGCTTGATAAGAAGGATGGGCAAGCTCTCGTAGCCCGCCGTTAAGAAAGGTTTTTACAATAGCCTCCTTCCCCTCTACCTTTTTAACTTCTGACCATTGTTTAAGCTCAACTATAATGACAGAGTCTTGATCACCATCATGACCTGAAATTAGAAAATCTACTCGTTTTGAAGTATTCGGGATCCTATACTCAATAGCTACTCCTGCATCATCCGGAATAGAAGGGTCGTTTAACACACGATACATATGTAGCATCGAGTTATCCCAGGAACGAATCTCTGATTCACTTGTACGCCCTAACTTCAAATTAAACTCTTTTAATATATGTGCTACGATTTGATCATGATCAACGTGCTTTAAAAATTCCTGTTTGCTTGCTTCATAAACGATCATGTTTTACCCTCACTAACTTTGATACACTATTTTCTAATATACAATCTAAGTAAGAAATGTTCTCTTCACATCTCTCGAATTCATAAGAAACAATTTAGTAGTTTTTAAGTATACAGTTCAATTGTACTATATTTCCCCTCATATTTCTTGCATATCTCCCTTATTTCCTTTCAATACCTGATTGTTTGTGCAACAAAACTTTTGCACCCCCTCCAGTTTAATGGAGCTATTTTAAATTAATTTTTTAGTTATAATTTAAATAATCATTATGAAATACTACCACTTTTTGAATTAATTAAAATGAAAATAGTATTTATCTGTTGTGGCTCGTAAACTGACATCCCTATAGTTCTTCAGAACCGATTCAATATGCCCGATCAGCTGTCTGACCATTAACATGTACAAATTCTGATACAGGAGCTTGCTCTCATGTTTTGAATATGCCTTTAGCATGTACATTATTAATATCCTTATTCCATATAAGTTCTCATCTCTGATACCCATTCACTTCGCATTTCAGCTTCGTTCTCATTTTTCACTTCCATTTCATAGTTTTTAATATTATCTAACCACGCTTCACAACTGTCAATAAAGTGGAAGATTCCTAATAAATAGCTGTAAAAGTTAGCTACATCAATTTCTTCATCATTGAACTTATACTCATTGCTGTATGTACATGGATACCTAAATATATCTCCATGCTTATCTATACAATCTAAAGACCTAATATAGTTCTCAGCTAGTTCAAGTGTTTCTTCTTTTTGATTATCTTCTTTGGAGTAATGAACTAACATCGGTTTGATTGAATTCCATAGGTCTTTATATAACAAGTGTGAATTCCTTTTACTTCTAACGATATGCAAATCAATCCCTTGGTCCATCTGCATATGAAGGAGTCTTTTTAATCCTATCTCAATAGCATTTCTCATTAAGAAAACTATCGGATAAAATAACGCTTCATCTCCTGATTCCTTAAAATTTTCAAACAAAAATGTTGCAGCCTCACTATAGCCTTTAATCTGCTTACGAAATTCATCACTCCATAGTGAATCACTTAAATAGCAATTATTGACGCCTGTGACCGCCACTTGTAAAAAATGCGGATCTTCTTCAACATTTAATTTGACTTCATTAAACCATTCACCATTAATCATTTTATTCAAGGTGCTAAAGCAATATATAAGTCGATTACCCATATGAATTACATCTAATGCCTTATCGCCATACTGTTGCATGAAGTCATCTTTAAATGGGTATCTAAAAAGGTCTGAACTAGAATCTATTAATTCAATACTATCCAAATATTCCTCTAACCATGTTTGTTCAGCTTCATTTAGTTCTTCAACACCATAGCTATCTTTATAGGTCTTGTACAACTCCTTAACATTATGTTTTGCAGCAATAAATATCCTCTGTAGCTCGCTCTTAGTGGCCCCATTAATAGCTATCCCTGACTTAATTAATAATTCTATAGCTTGCCGCATCATATATATACTAGGTAAAAACCACATGTCATATTTGATATTATTGTGTGGGCCTTCTACAATTTCTTTTAAAATAATATAGCCTGCGTTCATATACTGCTTAGATAGCCTTGTATAGTCTTCGTCAGGTTTTTTACTCCAATTTATATGTATCTTCATCTCCTTATTCACTATACTTTTAATATTTTTATTCTTTTCTACCCAAACATACTCCAATTTAAATCCCCCACCTATTCAATTGATTTTTCCGACACCTTTGCATCTGCCACTTCCACTTTGGCATAGGCACTTAGCCGTTTAAGATATTCTTGAATACCCGGCTTTAACTACTTCTCTTTCGGCTTGCTAGCGGTGATATAACTACCGAAATCGCGAGGCTGTCTGGTACATTATATTTACATTTGCTTATCTATTATTATAGTCATCAATAATCGAAATCGTCTTATTGGCGACTTCACTTCCAAGTGAGGCATATAATTTCTTATCGCCAATCACATAAAATTCTTCCTTAGCCCGTGTAGCTGCAACATTCATCATGTTTGGATCAGAAACAGCCCATCTTGCTGCCCCGCTGCTATTAGAGTCGGCTCCAAGAACAAAATAGACAATTTTTGCTTCTTTCCCTTGAAAAGTATGGACAGTTCCAATATTTGTTGCTTTCCCAACTTCTCGTTTTGTGAAGTTAATTTTATCTAAAACTTGTGCAAGTTTATAAGCCACATTTCTAAATGGGGATATAACATAGATTTCTTCCGCTAAATCTGGATCTTCTTGCAAGCGTTTTTCAATTAGACTTTTCAGTAACTCAGCTTGTTCTTTAACAAATTTGTCATTTGCTTTTCCTGTTGAATCATACCATTGCGATATTCCTTGTGATTTATCCTCTGGTTTACCTTGTACCATCAGCCCATCATACGAGATTTCATTTGAAATTGTAAACATTGGATAGTTGGAACGTCTATGTACCCACAGTGGTATCCCAATCCATTCATCCTCATTTTTTTGGAAACCATACTGACTTGTGGCATCCACAATTGTTTGAGTAGATGCATCAGCAGAGACAAATTTTTCATCAACTTTGTAATGTCTTCCAATCAAGGTCAGAACATTTGAATCTAACGTCATTACTGGTTTTATTTGTGATGGATCCCCAACAACCATAACCTTTTTACTTCTAAAAATTGCGCCAACACTAGCTTGTGGCAGTGCCTGACCAGCCTCATCTATGAATAAATTACCGATTGAATTTTCATTAAGATTTTTAAACATTCTACCAAAACTAGCAAAAGTAGTACTGACAACAGGGATAGTGAAATTCAACCATTGCCATGATTCTGAAATTAACTGATGCCCATTCTCTTTTCCAATGTATTCAGACTGTTTATTCCAAATCATCCTTGCCGCTCTCAAACTCTTTCTGTTTTCATACAGGAATTGCTTTCTAACTTTTAAAGCTGAAATAAATAACTCAGATTGTAAAATACGGAACTGCTTGGTAAACCATGGATTAGACTTTTGAAGTTCATCATATGATAATGAAAAATCGAGTTCTTTTATGCCGCTTTGAAGTTTGAGTTCTTCCAATAACGCAATTTCCTGTTCCAATTTTTTTAGATCATTTTGTTGGGTAGTCATCCATCGATCGAAGTCAGCTTTTGTGTCCTGAATTTGTTTTTGAGCATATTCACTTTTTACAACATTTCCCTTTAATCCATTTTCGAGTTGCCTGCGGTCATGCAACAATTTAGTCTTCTGTTTGGAAAGATGGTTTAAATGATCGTTCGCATCATTGAGATTTTTAAAATACTGCTCAACCTTTGGTTTATTAAGTATTTTCTTGTACCATAAAAAACTTGGCTTCTGTGAGGTAACTACCTCATAATTCCTTTCAGCTTGAGTTTGTACATTCGTTAAATTTTCAATTTCAGTGGAAGCATTCAATAAATCTTTTTGCAGATTTACACTTTCTTGTCTCAGCCTTTCCAGTTCATGCTTCGCTTCTTCTTCCTGTGAAATCAAATTTGCTCGTTTCCTCTTTTCTTCTTGTTGAAAGGCAATAAATTGCTCCTGATGCTTGGTTTTTAATTTCTTAAGATCATACATTTTTTTGCTATATTCCTGAATTTTTCCTCTTTCGGTTTTTAATTCATCATAGAGTCGTGAAAATTCTTGATATACATCTGTATTTGCTTGATAATTTTCTTCTAAATCTTTTTCCATTACTTCAATGTTTAAAAGTAACTTGTTAATGTTTGTGGATGCTCCACCCTCCAACGAGAATGTCCCCCAATTTTCCTCTTTCAAAAGCTCACTTTTAATCTCACGATCCTTTCCAAAGCCTTCACCAGTTAATTTAGAATTAGCAACATCTTTAAAATAATTCGATTCCTCTAATTGCCTTTGAAAATCGTCAGCAATCTCCTCTTTCTTTGGTAACTCCTTAACAATGTTTTGGACTGCTCCATTGTTTGAACTTGCTACAATAATATTCTTATCTGCAATGGAATGTGGTAAAACACCTAGTTTCGCATTTCGCCAATAAACTAGACCACCTTGAATTCTTTTATCAGCAAGCTGGGAAATTTCCGCTGCCTGTTGTACGATTAAATCAGCAAAAATGTCTTTTAACAATGTGGTTTTCCCGGTTCCTGGCGGACCATTGACACTACGAATATCATTTTCATCATTTAAAGCTAGATTTACCGCAACCTGCTGCATAAATGAAAGGGCAAAATCCGGATTACTTGGGAACCGCCCCAGAGGATAAAATTTAGGCTGTAAAATCATTGTTTCGAAAGTATGTGGATTAAAATGGATGGATTCCTTTTTGCTATCTAGATTTTGCCTATCTCCAGAAAACCCATTAAAATATCGATCCAAATTCTTATTCGTGATTGTCTTTGCTTTGTTCAGATCTTCAATAAAGAACGAATGTAAATTTACATCTCCATTATCCAAGTTTTTCACAAATGCGTAGCGGAAGTTTTCTGTGGAGGCATTATACTGTTGGAAAAGTTCAGAAATTGTAGTATTAAAATCCTCATCAAACTTCCTGTTCAAATCTTCTCTAAATGAGTTTTCAACTTTTAAAAAGTCTTTCGGTAAATCACCATGTTGGCGGATATAACCGCTCATCGTATAGAACAATTTGTCCGCTATAAAATTTAACTGGTTATCAAAATATAAAGTGAAGGTAAATTTGTCAGAGTTACTAACTTCTTCGTAGGTTTTAGCAATCTTGTATTTCTTCCTCAATATATCAACAACCTCTTGAAAATTAAAAATATCAAAATATAATACTAACCCCGACTTCTTAAAGAACGTATCTGATACATCTTGTTGTTCTTTTTGTATTGTTAAAAAGTCTGAAAAAAACGTATTCCAATCCTCCTCTACTGTATGTAAAGGCCTAAGCGATTTATCTTTTTTATTAATAGAACCTTCGGATAGTTGCTCTATCGTAATCCAAGCATCTAAAATATCTTTCCTTTCATTCATATTCTCCCACCTATTCTTTTATTGCCTAGTAATGATGTCCATGTATAAAAATGTGTTAGCACATTATCTATATAGTTCATAGCAAATGATTGTATACAGTCTTTTTGGCGACAAATACAGCTAGCCAATAATCTCTCCAAATACAATTAACATCTCTAAAAACCACTTCTTATAAATAACTCAGGTAATCACTAATGGATTCACGTTTATTACTCTCAGCATTTGCATTATCGTCTCTAATAAATTCATCAATCTTATGTACACTGTTTAAGACTTCAACTTAAGTCTTGCCCTTTAAGTTGCTATAAGGCAACTTAAGCTGAAGATCCAGCCATATGGGGCAAAGACAAAAACACCACGCAAAAAATTTTCAAATAAGGATTATTATTTTATCCGCCTTCACCCTCCTAGTGTATCAAAAAAGAGACTTATTTCCTATTCCTTTTCTAGACAACATGGCCTATTGTTTGTACGGTTGCAAATTTGAGCGCTGACTATCAGTTGGAACACACTGGAGTGTATTATGAATCAGAGGAACCGTTCTCAAGTTTCATGTTTAAATATTTTTATAAAAATGTTTAGTATATTACGCATCTAATAAACTTGCCATAATAAGAGTACAACAAAAAGGAGTTGATTGAATGTTTCATATTAGGGCTGTACAAGAAACGGATGATTTTGAGATGATTTATCATTTAATCGATGCGACAATGAAGCGGTTTTCTGGGGATGCAATAATTGTATATGGGGTGTCAAGTGAGAGTTTAAAAAGACAGTATTGTTATTCGGAGTCTCATAATAAGGGATTTATTGCGATTAATGATAATAAAATTGTTTCCTTTATGGGGGTATACACTGCTAAGGTCACGAAGTATGCTTATTTAGAATGTGGTTTTTTACAGGAATTTGAAGATGCACTTGTTGAGTTATTACATCAGTGTGTCCATGCGGTTGCGGAAAATGGTGGAACAAAGATCTTTAATCATTCACCGATCATGTTTGGGCAAGTAAGAAATGAGGGAATTTCATTCTGGGAAAGGTTAGGATTTATCTCAGAGGAATATTCCTATATTACGACTGAGCTTAATCTGGATAGTTGGGAAGAACCTAATTCATTTGATTCATCTGGAATTGAACCAGCCATGGAAATGGGATATGAGGAAATTAAACAGATTCTTCTAGAAGATGGGGAGGATAGTATGGCGGAATTGTTCCAAAAGCAATATTCTCCAGACCAAAGCTTGAATCAAGTAATACTTACATTAAAAGATAAAGCTACGAATGAAATTTCGGCAATCGCAAATTATCGGGTAAAACTTCAAGAAATAGATAAGGAAACTACAGCCCTTTATGCATCCGCTTTCTCCATACATGTGCGCCCCCAATTTACCCTAGACCGTTACGAAATTAGGAGATTTGTACAAGGAGCACTTATTTCGATGAAACAATTAAATATAGAATCTGTCATTTCTCGCATCACCTTAAAGAATTTTGATGTTTTTGCTGCGATGGTTACAGAAGGCTTTCATAACCAAGGCATGGAAAAGGTAAATACAATACGGCTATTTAAAGAAATATAGGGATATATAAAATGGAAAAATATACAAATGCAAAAGATATATTGCCTGAACGTCTTATAAAGGAGATCCAAAAATACATGGCAGGTCAACATATTTATATTCCGCAAAACGAGCGAAAAAAATGGGGATCTGGAACAGGCCTTAGAGTAGAATTGGAAGAACGTAACAAGGAGATCTTCCGTTTATACAATGGTGGACAAAGTATAGCTAGTCTAGCAAAAATGTTTCACTTAAGCGAGGAGCGGATAAGGGGAATTATATATGATAAAGTTACTTTTTGATTAAATATACATGGTGCATACGCCGAGCATGAAACCACAATAGAGCTTGTATTTGTTGCTTTACCAGTTTTCTTTTTAACTGATTTTGTTGTAGATTGGCGATAATTACGTACTTGGTGGTTTGCAGGTACAATCTGACTAGGAGAGAATTTTGAAAATGCTCCAGTTTCTGAAACTTTTGTGTTACCATTGTAATATGCAGTAGCCGAAGATGCACTAGCTATAGCTGGAGTTTTTCTATCCATGCTAAAATATGATTCCCTATAGGTCACGTTGTTAGATGTTGTAGACGCGGAATTGTAAGTTTCGCTGTAAAGCAGATAAAATTTAAATGAATGAACAATACGACCACCCATTGCTACTTTGTTAGAAGTTTTATTTCCACTTTTATAAGCAGCACTAGCAAAATTTACATTGAATACACTAATAAATAATAAAAAAGATAAGATAGTTAGTATTTTTTTCAATTTTATACATCCTTTCAGATTAAATTAGTTGTAAATATAATATAAGGGGTTGTAAATATGATTTTGAATATAATACTTATTTCGATAGTAATAATATTTTTAGGTATTCTAGTTAGAGGTGTATATAATGTCTTAGTGAAAAAGAAACGATATGACAATATGTATACACCGTTTGATGATGCAATGAAAGGTACTAAAAGGGAAAACGATAATGAACATTAAATTATTATCACCTCCTAAGTTTAATAATCAGGTTATTTTTAATTATTGACCTCCAATACTGTGTATTTGCCAAATGGAGATAATTGAATAATTGGCATCTTATACTTAAGACGTTAACTTTAAACTAAAAGGTTCAATTTTCGCATAAAAAAATTTAAACGGTTGAGAACGACCTTTTTTGCTGAGGAAGCAGGAGGTCGTTTTTGGCTTTCCCTTCTTCGAAAAAAAGTAAGCGTCAAATAGGTTCTTATCCCAAAATCGGGATAAGAACCTATTTGACGCTTACACAAAAAAGGCGTGGGGGCTACACTTTTTTAGTGTAAGCTCCAACGCCTTAATTTTTATTTACTGAAGTTTTGTCCCAGCCTCTTTATGTTTTTAAGAGTTTCTGCTCCATTAGAATTCGGTTTAATCCACCCTTTATAATAATCTCCAATGTCAGATATCCAATTATATAGATAAAGTAACAATATTGTACCTCCGGGTTTTACTACCCTATTACCTTCTGGAAACCAACTTGTTGGTCCTTTCTTTGTGTAAACGACATCAAAGTAATCTGTTGGAAAAGGAAGCCCCAATCCATCTTTTGTATTTCCAACTACGTACCTTACATTGGGCTTTTTATTTTTATTTGCGGTTTCAATAAAGCCTTCCGTCATATCGTATCCAACCACTTCTTCTGCATAATCAGACCAGCGATTGGTATACTCTCCATGACCACAACCAACATCGAGTACTTTCCCGCCGCGGAGTATATTCCTTAACTCCTCAGTTAATATTTCTTCTGCTAATATTCTTCATACTTAAAATTACACGTGTACTCATATTTACCTGATTCAGCCGCAATATGATCCATTCTTTCCTTATAAGTTCCTGTAAAAAAGCGATTGGATAAGTCAGGAAACAAAGCTATCTCTCCCTTCAAAACTATCATTTTATTGTTATTTTCGTAATATCAGGATATTATAGCGTCAATTAATTCTCACTTTTATTGCCTCAAATATATTCTTCCCTGATTTTCAGTCTTATTCCTCCCCAAGTTTCTGAACTTATGGTAATTAGGTGATGGCCTCCGTCATGCCCTTTTGTCGCATACTTAATCAAAGGAAATTTCGATAACACTAGTTACACTGTCAAGTTGGTCATTATAGTTCGAATTTTATCAACTTCAATATCAACTTCATCATTAAATTTTTCAAATGACGTATCTAATGACCAGAACCCCCATCAAATACATAATCTGGAACCCCGGTAATAATAGTTCGACTATTTGTATAACCATGTATTAATTTTTTACCTTTTCATTGTCCTCTTCCGAATTTAAAGGACTTAGAGTTACTCCATTTGATCCAAATCCACACGGGAAAAGGGTTATCTATAATCATAAATTTAGGATAACAATAGGATTTGGTGATGTTATACAAACTATTATAAAGAAAGAGAGCGATGGATTAGGTTGAGCGATATAAAAGAGGAAGACTTCTACCAATTCGTTGATGAAGTGAATAGAAAATTCACAGTTGTGTATCTAATTAAGGTTCCATAGCATATTTAAACTTTTCCGCAGTTATAGAATGAAGTTCCCGCTACGTCTTCAAATAGAATACTAGGTAAGAAAAAAACGCCTAAACTAGTTAGAGCGGTTTTGAGAATTCACTTTAGTGCAGATTTCACGGACTACAAGAACAGTCAATGTCCTCTGGTAATGATAAATATTTGCAGACTGCAAAAACAGTCTAACTCCTATTCATCTTTAATGATGATTAAAAATTATACTTTGTCAATTCATACATAAACACCTAGATAATTAACCAACTCACTTTACATCATGCTCAATTGCTAACTTCCAAACCCCTGAATATATAACGGACAATTTCCAGGCTATCATACCTTTCCGTTTCAGTGCCCACATTAAACAAGCCTGCTACCAAACCATGGTAACAGGCCGTCTTTCTCTTATAATTTTACTCGTTCACTATACATATCAATTAATCGCTGATTATGTCCATCAGCACCTTCAATATTTCCACTTAGGAAAATTGGTGGTTCAAAGCCACTTTCTACCATATACTTTATGGATTCTGCAAAAATGGCATTTAAAATGGCTGAGCCAATAACAGTGGAACTAGGTGAAAAGTTCACCTTTACTTTGTCGTGTGACAATAGTGCATCTCCAACCGGGGCATGATTATCGATTACCAGATCCACTGCATCGTACAAATATTCCCCGGATGTATGACGTGATGGTTGGCTAGATGAATATTCCTTTGAAGTAATTCCAATAACGAAGGCACCCTTTGCCTTGCCAATATGCGCCACATCGACAGGAACCGGATTTCTTCCCGAGGTCGAGATTACGATTAATACATCTTTCTCACGGATATCCTGTTGTTCCATAAATATCTTCGCATAATCGTTTTTTCTTTCCAATGCAGAAGAACGCAAAGCACCTTCATGAAGCATGAGCGGCTCATGCAAAATTGGATGGATGGGAACGAGGCCACCCGCACGATAATAGACTTCTTCAGTCAATATATGTGAATGCCCGCAACCGAATAAATGAACCACTCCACCATTTTGAATGACATCGGCTACTTTTTTGGCTGCGTTATTCATTGCCTCATATTCATTTTTTTCTACAGTAGCTAATAATTCATTGATTTTGTTAAAATATTGATTGATCATAATGTTCCCTTCACCTCGCTGATGATTTCGCGTACTTTGGATGGAATTGTCGCTTCCGTATCTTTATCAATCGTTGATCCAAAGATGTGTGGCATAAACAATTCGATGTCAATGTCTTTTACACCGGCAATAATATCCTTAATATTGCTTGCATCGATTCCTCCTGCAGGTTCTATTCCACGGATTCCTCTTTTAGCTGCTATTTTAGTCAAATAGATTAGTTCCTCCAAGTGCTGTGTACCCTTGATCGGCATCATTTTGATACTTTCTATTCCAAGTGCTACAGCTATTTCAATGAAATCCTCAACCCGGATAATTTTACCGGAATTAGCCATCTTTATTGTCCCAACCTCGCCCGTTGGTTGAACAAGCGCATTGACTAACTGTTTTGGAATATTTTTCCCCTCCAAGTATCCTCTGGCATATGGGGAGGTTTCAAAGGGCTGGTTGATATGACCCGGAATAGAAGCAGCAGCGATATCCAATACTTTTTTCCAATTGGTTGTGTCTCCCCCACCGCCTAGGCCGATGCTCACCAGCTCGGTTACAGATTTTAATTCAGCAACTTTTTCTGCAGCCGCTTCTATCGATTCAAATTTGTCTGATACAATTCCCGGGACCACATAACCAGAACCAGCCTCCATTATTGCAGCAGCATTGTCACGGCCATTTGCTAAAAAGTTAAACAAAAACTTATCATAAAGTCTCTTTGTCAAAACCTTCACCCCTTACTTCTATCGCTTCTCTTTTATCATCTGGCACATATTCTCCAGAGCAATGTCGATTATATATTTTCCTTTTTCTTCGGTTGCAAGGCTGGCATCACCGAGGACAGCTGTTTTTGTGAATTCTTCCCAGGGCGTCGGCGTTGAGTCTGCATGCATTGGTATGTCCGGAATATCCGTAAGCGCCTTGTCCATGTCCACATGTTCCGGCGCCAAATAAAGCATGTAAGATGTTTCGATTTCACAGGCATGGAAGTATGTGTTGTGTGCTGAACCTTTTTCCCGGACTTCAGACGCGGCCTTGTTCATGCCAGGATAGAAGAAATAAAACACACGCATCTCGGGGCAAGATTCATACAATACACGTGCAGCTTCTTTCAATGCTGTTTGGTTCCCTAAATGCCCATTGACCATCGCAAATGTCCTGAACCCTTGTTTATAAAGGCTCTCACCAATATCAACAAGAAAACCGATAAGAGAGTTGTTGCTTATATTAATACTCCCTGGGAAATTGCGTAGGCTCCATACTTGGCCATAAGGCAATGTCGGCAGTACCAAACCATTTACACGCTCCGCCAATTTTGCCGCCAACCGCTCGGCAAGCAAATTATCCGTTCCAAGTGGCAGATGGGGGCCATGTGCTTCCACCGCCCCAATTGGCAAAATGGCTACGTTGGATTGATTGATTTTTTCTTTTATATCAAAGGAATTCTCGTATTGGAAGTTCATTTCTCCTACACCACCATATTTCGTCAAAGTTTCATTCTTTATAAATGAAGTCACGCCAACCTAATTCCTGTAACACCAGGGACCTTATTTTTTAAACGCAAAGCTGCGTGCAGGGTTTTTGACGAAAAATTTATCAATTAACATCTCGCCGCCAAAGCCATTTTTATTTGCTTCGTCTATAAACCTCGGTACCCAGTTACCGATTATATTTTTTAATCCTAATCCATGATCGTAATGTTTGTAGTAGGATTTTCTAGCTGTATCTCCACTGACCAATATTTGGTCTTCATACCCTTTTTCTACTAAATTCAATATACACTTGATGCGGGTACTTTCAGGGGCATATTTGATTTTTGAAATGCCATCAAAGGAAAGCAGTGCGCCTGTTTGTGCCATTTTTTCATGGTAATATGGATCTGGATTACGGTCCATGTGGCCAAAACTGATATATTCTAAATTAACACCTTCACTTTTTAGTAACTCGACCTGCTCAAGTCCCATCGTCCCTGCTTCTGTATGGGAATGCAACGGAGCCTTGGTCTCATGATGTGCTCGCGCTACTGCACGCAATGTCTTTTCTTCCAAAGGGGTTATCCTGTTGTAACCTGTCCCAAACTTCACTTGGCCACCACGAATATTCGTACCTTCTAGTCCCTCTTCAATTTCGCGGATGACAAAATCAGCAAGCTCATTGATAGATTTGGCATCAATCCATTCATAATACGTGTTATAATCACCGACTACCTTTTTCACATGCTCAGGTATTTGAGCATCCCATAGAAAGCTCTTATTGAATCCTGCTGTGCCCACGATGGTTATCCCTGTTTCCTCGGCGATTTCTTTTACCGCTTGTACATCACGGCCATAATCGACTGCAGTTGCGTCGACAATTGCTTGCCCCCCTAAATTTTTGAAATCCAGTACATCTTGCTTGGACTTTTCTTTATCATCTAAGAGCAGATCATCCGCTTCATGTTCTACCCAATATGGCGGGCGGCAGACAATATGTTCATGTGAATAGGTAAAGCCTAATTTCTTTGGATCTATATCACCATGCATTGTTCTAATAAAACTCATGTTCATCACTCCTGAATTGAACTTTTATTAATTGAAAGGGGAAAAGGGAGAATGGCCATCTCCCTATTCACTTTTATATTAGAAAAGCAGTTGTGCCAACCAACGGACGATTGGGCCTAAAACAAACATGTCTGAATCCGCTGCCCACATTGCCGTATCCGGAATGGTATCTGGCAATAGCATTTTCACCGTGATGAATTGCCCCCAAGCTACGACAGTAGAAGTAATAAAACCAGCTATGATGGCACCTCTGGCACCCCCAGTGGCATTACCAAACACACCTGCAGTCGCAGAGTGGAAGAACAATACAATCATTGTCGGAACAAATACGTAACCAACTGTATTTCCCAAAATAACCAACCAAATCAAGGCTCCGATGAATGATCCTAAAAAGCCTAGGATGACTGCGTTCGGTGCGAATGGGAATACAACCGGACTGTCTAACGCGGGTTTCGCACCAGGGACGATTTTAGTCGCTATACCTTTAAACGCTGGCACCATCTCGCCGATAAACATACGTACACCCAGTAATACAACTGCAATCCCTGCGGCAAAGGTGAACGACTGGATGATGGCGTACACGATAAAGTTCTGTTCTCCAGCGGCTTCGACTAACGCTTGCGATCCTGGTGTATCTTTAAAGGAAATGATGATCGCACCGATTAAAAACAGTAATCCCATTGTCAATGCCGTAATGACATTGGAATCTCTTAAAAATTCCAGACCTTTGGGCAGCTTGATTTTTTCAGAGTCATTTTCTTTATTACCAAGATACTTACCTGCAAGGGCACTTAGCAATGAAACAGAAGCGGAGGTATGCCCTAATGCAATATTGTCATTGCCCATAATTTTACGCATGAAAGGCTGTGTCAATGCCGGTTGAATAGTCCAATATAATCCCATGAACACAGCCAGAAAGATGACAAGTTTCTCAAATGAAACATCACCGGCGGTCTGGATCACAATACCCGCAAAAATGGTCGTCGTCCAGAACATCATATGACCAGTTAAATAAATGAATTTAAGTCTAGTAAACCTGGCTAGTAAAACGTTAATGATAAATCCTAACGTCATCGCTAATGTGACAGCACTGCCATACTTCGCGTTAAACCCTTCTTGCCCTATGAAATTCCCGAGAGGCTCTTCCGAAAGGTTGAATACTTCCTTCCATAATGGCTCAAATACCGTAAGTGCATTAGTGATTACAGTTGCACCCGCACTAATGATTAGAAAACCAATGACAGCTTTAAAAGTTCCGCTGATTACTTGACTCGTACTTTTCTTTTGAAGCAGCAATCCTAAAAGGACGATGAATCCTAGCAAGATTGCTGCTTGTCCGAAAATATTCGTGGCAATCCAAAAAATGACATCCATTTCATATTCCTCCCAATACCTATTTAATCTGTGACATTTTCATCTATTGCCTTGTTTATCTCATCCATATCAAAATAGTTATTTACAATGAAGACCTTTGCACTATGGCCAACGAGACCTTCTGCAAGTTCGTTGCTGGTGATGATGTAATCCGCCTGCATACTTGAAGCTGTCGAGACATCTGTATGTTCGACATCTGCGCTAATCCCCTTATCTGCTAATGCCTGTTCCACATTCATTTTCAAAATCAAACTTGTTCCTTGTCCTAATCCGCATACAGTCAATACCTTAATCATGTTCATCGCTCCATTTCCAAAATGTTTTTTATATCTTCATAACTTGTAGCTGATCTCAATTTATCTACATTAACAGGGTCGTTTAATAAAGTTGTCAACTTTTGCAGTAAGATGAGGTGCTCATCACTTGATGATGCACCAAGACCGAATACAAGGTGTACCGGGTCATTTGCGGAATGCCCGAATACGACAGGCTTCTTTAGCTGCACAAGAGACACGGATGCTTCCTTCACCCCATCTTCGGGTCGCGCATGTGGTATCGCTATGCTGGGCGCCAACACGAAATAAGGGCCATTTTCCTTATATGAATTCCTCATCGCTTCAGTATATGATTTCTCTACAAGTCCCTCATCCACTAAGAGATTTCCGGCTGCTTCAATAGCACCTTCTGCATCGGCCACTTCCAGACCAATCTCTACGATGCTTTCTTCCAAAAACTTCATCAACTTCACTCACCTTATTATGCTGTTAATTTCGCACTGCACCGTATGTTTTAATAGGTTCGGCAATTTCATTTGCATCTGTCGCATACATTATTTGTTCTTTGTTTTTTTTGTCCGAAAATAGTTTCGTAAGCTGGGATAAAGCTTTTAAATGCTGTTCATTATCTTTTGAGGCTAAAACAACAATGACTTTTGCAGGTTTTCCCAATATATCGACTGGCTCTTCCAAATGCAGCATGCTCATTCCGGTTTTCATCACGCCATTATCCGGGTTGGCATGCGGAAGGGCAAAGTATTCCGATATGATGATATATGGGCCATTTGCTTCCACATTTTCAATCATCTTGAATATATATTCTTCTTGGATATATCCTTGTTTAAGTAATGGCTCCGCGGCAATTCTTATAGCCTTTTTCCAACTAGATACCTGTTTTCTTAATAAAATCCTATCCGGTGGCAGAAGTTCAGCGAGGTTTGGCTTTGGCGTTTCACTTTCCATATTGATCGGAGGATGCAAGTATCTTCTAAGTTCTTTGGATAGTGCCTTGTCATCTTCTATCACCGCATATCGTTTCACAATATCCATGATTGTCTCCACCGAGTAAATTTGTTTTTTCGACGAATAGTCAAACAAGCTGTTCACCTTGATCAACAACTGCTCTTTGTCTTCATTATTTAAAACAGGGTTAATGACAAAGACTGGAACTCCTTTGTCTTCGAGCGCTATCGTGGATACAATGAAATCGACATCTAAATCCATTTTTTCATATTCTCTTAATGATGCTACTCCGGTAGTTTGGATATCCGAAAACAGTCCTTCCAGTTGGCTTTCCAGCAGCCGTGATGTGCCTAATCCATTCGTACATACAATAAGCATCCTTTTTACGGTTTGTTCAAGCATCAGACCTTCTTTTCGAAGCCACCCACCAAAATGCATCGCAATAAATGCGACTTCACTTTCTGCGATCGACTGACCAATCAAATCTTCAAAATGGTGCACGACCTTTTTTGTTAAATGAAAAACCTCAGGATAATTTTGTATGACCGAATCCCTCAATACATTTTCAATTTCAATCCCATATTTTATTCGGTAGTATGCAGGCTTTAAATGTAGCAACAAATTTTGGATCATTTGTTGTGGCTCCTGAAACTCTATCGCAGCATACAGTTGAAAGTCTGAAACCATTTTCTCCACAACTTGCAATAATTCCTGCATCTCATCGCTTTCTAATCTTGTACGAAGGTTGTAATTGACTTTCGCGCTTAAAAGAAACCTCGTGAAATAATGGACTTCATTATCCGGGATCGTCATATTCAATGACTCGGATAAATGTTTACATAGTAAATAGACGCCCGCATATTCATCCGTTGTTTCAATGACTTCCTTTTCAATGGAGTCTACCTCCACAAACTCCTTTTGAGAGATACGTCTTAAGAAAAAGAAAAACCAAATGACAATATTGTCCAAAACCTCATCCGTAAATTCAATCATAAATCGTTGTTCATAATCATGTATTAACTGACGTAATACGCCTATCAAATGTGTATTAAAAAGTGAATAAGGCTGCAATGCTTGATTCCTCTTGGGAGCATCTTGTAAATCGGATAGGACATCATGCCAGCCTTCATGTGGGGTCACCATTGATAGATAATTGATTAACAACATTCTTATCTTATTTTCATTTCCCCTGATGATGTATCCTGTTTTTCGTTCTGTATGAATGCTCAACTGGTAAGCTTTGACTTCTTCCTTCAGCTTTTTAACATCCTCTAGGATTGTGTTCCTGCTTACTTGAAAGAGCTGCCTGATATCTTCTAAAAAACAAGCTCGGTCCGCTCCCGCAGCATGAATGAATATCCAAGCCTTCCTCTCTACAGGAGAGAATTCATAATAAGTCATTCCAGTGAAAAAATTGTTCCTTATTAGTTCTTTCCTAGTCGGCTTATCTATATACAAGCCCTGTCCTCTTACCTGTTTGATTTTGGCAAGGTGATGTTCCGCCAACCAATCATTAACTTTTTCAAGGTCACTGTAGATGGTGCGTCGCGACACATTTAGCAATGCGGCAAGCGCCTGGACAGTAATATACGAATCCGCTTTCGAAAGCTTATTTAAAATTGCCATACTACGTTGATCCATCATTATCCTCCTAATCAATTGTTCATTTGTAGTATGCCTATATCTGAATTATAATAGGATTTCATCCTTAAGATAAGACCAAGTGAACCACATAGAAGTGTGCAAAATTGTACTGATAAGCAGGCAGATTTAAATTTGGATATTCCTGTCTCCAAAATTTGTGAATACCTTTGTCTGTTCACTTATAAATTCTCCATAAATAAAAACCCGGAAGTATATCCGAGTTTTATTTTCAATTTACATTATATTACCTCTCACTGCGTTAACGAATTCTACTGCTTTAATGTAATCTACTACGTTATATTCGGCTTCATGTGGTTTTTCAGCAAAAGCAAAGGAGACATTCCCTATTGTGGTTGGGTCCAATCTCCATGATTTACAAGAACTATGGTATTGAAGAATTCCAGTTTTATGATGGATATTATTACAATTCAAAGCAGTAACCCCACCGCCAGCCAGAATTTCGATTTTATCCCCGTAGCTATGCTGCAATTCCGCTAATAATTCTACCCCACGCCCTGCAGTTGTATTTAATCCGCTGGTCAATACCCGCTTTACTCCCAAATCAATAAGTAATTCCATTGACCTAAAAGGATTTTTGACCCCATCAAATGCTCTGTGAAAAATTGCATCCTTATTACCTTTATGAATCACATCTATTATTTTCTTATTCTTTTCTTTATCAATATTCCCATTCTCATCTAAACACCCAAATGCCACGCCCTCAATATCATACTCCACCATAGATTCAATATCCGCAAGTATCGTGTCAAGTTCATGGTCATTATAATTAAATCCGCCCGGACGCGGCCTAGCCATGACTACAAGGGGAACATGACAAGATTCAACTGCCAACTTGATAGTTCCAAGAGATGGTGTTAATCCAAATAAATACATGGCATTGTTTAATTCTATTCGATCCGCTCCTGCTCTCTGTGCGATTAAAGCATCCTCTATACTGCCACAACATATTTCAGCGACTTTTTTCATTCTATTCTTCCCCCTTCCCCATTCTTTGATCGACCTATTACACCATCTATCAGAAAAAGAAATGAATTTAACACTGTTCATCAGAGGTATAAACTGTCGCCTTGCTTCTCTCTCCAGGTGTCATCTTATTAGCTGCCCGTCACGCTACGGCGAATTCAGGGTGTTGGGTATGGTCACCGCCTGCCTTATCCTGCAATACAGCGGTTGAGTAGCCACAACATGTTGCATTGTATTTTCTCGGCATTCTGCTTCTTCGAATGAAGATATTCCATAATCCTTGCCATGTTAATCCTCCTTGGTCTCTGTTCAACATTAAATCATCGGTATTATATTTAAGCAATTTTTATCATCTCATAGTAGATCGTATTCAGCAGTTACAATTAATACGGGAGGATATTAGATCATCGATAAGAAAAGGTGATGTCAATACATGACTCGCGGTGCCTTTCCTATATTACTTGGGTCAGACAGCTGCCTAAGCATGAAATCAGCAAGATCCGCACGTGAGATCGTTAGAATGAAGGAATGCTGTTCAATGGTCTCCCCGCTTCTGTAATTGCCTGTCTGGTTGCCATTTGTCAATCTTGGGGGACGAACGATCGTCCAGTCGAGATTGCTGTTCTTTACAATCTGTTCCTTGACCTCATGGTCGGCAACTACATTGCGGAGCAATTGAACAACGATGTATTTAATAAAGAAACCTAATCCCTTACGACCTTCCTTAACCCCTAGGAAGGACAAATAAATGAATCGGTTTACGTGTTGCTTCTTCATCGCTAACGTAATGTTGTCAACACCTTCAATCAGAGCCGGATCCCTTCGCAAAGGAGAAGAAGCGCCAAGCGCGCAAAGTACCGCATCCTGCTCCTGTATAGCACGTTCGACCGAGGCGTAGTCAGTCACATTTCCTTGAATGAACTTTAACTGATCATGTTGAATTTGTAACTTCGACGGATTACGCACAAATGCGGTCACATGATGTCCCTGCGCTAACGCCTGTTTGACCAGTTCATGTCCAGTAGCACCTGATGCGCCGAAAATTATAATATTCATCATTTCACCCATTCTTTCGCTTTGTTTATAGTACAAATCATATTGATCCTACTGGGGTTCACCAACAAAACTCGGAAATCGTATGTTAAGAGCAAACATAAGCCACAAACATCTATGAGAAACATATCATTTGCTTAATAAATAATGTTATAAGAGTATATTTCAAATTTTGTTGTTGCAACAATTGCGGTTATACAAATGGCTGACAGTGTACAGTTTTAACGTTTTGCTGTTACAGCCCCATATACGTTAATAACTGTTTCAATTTTAGAGCAATCTGTAGTTTTCATAGAATATCCTCCAAAAATGGTTAATAGAATCTAGGACGATGCTTTTGCATGGATTAAACAATAGTAATTCGTTACCTTAATACCTCTGTCTGTTCCTTTGTCATGAGCATATTTTTCGAACTGCCTTTGGACTTTTTCTAAGTGCTGTTCTTTGACATAATCAATAAACTTTTTACTCTGGCCAAAGAATATGTAGTTAATAACATCTTCTGGAGTAGGTATATAAGCAATTTCCTCTATGGTTTTGGTCTTTATGTTCTCAAACCCACTTTTAGCTAACCTCTCATTTATTATGTTAAGGGTTTCTGCTCCATTAGAATTCGGTTCAATCCACCCTTTATAATAATCTCCAATGTCAGATAGCCAATTATATAGATAAAGTAACAATATTGTACCTCCAGGTTTTACTACTCTATTACCTTCTGGAAACCAACTTGTTGGTCCTTTCTTTGTGTAAACAACATCAAAGTAATCTGTTGGGAAAGGAAGCCCTAATCCATCTTTTGTATTTCCAACTACGTACCTTACATTGGGCTTTTTATTTTTATTTGCAGTTTCAATAAACCCTTCCGTCATATCGTATCCAACCACTTCTTCTGCATAATCAGACCAGCTATTGGTGTACTCTCCATGACCACAACCAACATCGAGTACTTTCCCGCCGCGGAGTATATTCCTTAATTCCTCAGTTAATATTTCTTCTGCTAATATTCCTTCATACTTAAAATTACACGTGTACTCATATTTACCTGATTCAGCCGCAATATGATCCATTCTTTCCTTATAAGTTCCTGTTAAAAGGCGATTGGATAAGTCAGAAAACAAAGCTACCTCTCCCTTCAAAACAATTATTGTTATTTTTATCAATCTAGTAATAACTTTCTAGATGGTTAACATTGACTTTCGAAAGCTATATTTCTTGCTATCCTTGGAAATCGCTTTCATTTTTAAAAATATCAATTACCTTTTTCGAGTTTGAGAACTATAAGCGAGCCAGGACCTCCTCCAATAATAAAACCCATTGTTAATCCAAACATCATGTTTCCGATAATAGGCGAAAAGATAGTATAACCAATGATTAAGCCAGCAACAACAAACAATAAATAGATACCTACTAATTTTGATTTTGATTGGCTAATGTCTTGATCCCTTCCTTCATTCAAAATATAATAAGAAAATTCCTGCTTGTTCATTTGGCTGACTTTTTCGAATAGTACTTATCATTTTATCATAACTCTAAACAATGATATGATTTCTCGTAAACATTCATTTGTATAATGGTAGTATCAATACTGGTATCTCTATGAAAACAACTAGGAGGAATAAGCTTGAAGGAATTTGGTGAACTTTTGTATGCTGGTAAGACCGACAGTAACAAAAATTGTTTTGCATTTATTATTGTAGGAATTATAGCCTTTGTCGGCGCAAATTTTATCTATGCAAAAACGATGTTAATGGTCATTGGTGTCGTGTTTGCACTCATCGGATTATACCTGCTTCTATTTAAACGAAGTAAAAAAATTTCAATCTATGAAAATACGATTGTTTTGACTATAAAGGGGCAAGAACTCTCCATTCCAAAAGAACAGATTAACCATATCGAATATCAGAAAGTAAAAGTTAGAAGAAGTCCGGTCGTGAGTTATTATCCAATACTTGTATTAGACAATCAACACAAAGTTTTGATTAATAAGGCATTTAATTCCATTATCAATCAGGATTTCAAGAATGTTATCGAGTCATACATTTGAACAGGATGATTTTAAAAAGGGCTATTCCAGAAACTTAGTTTTCACTGACTTTCTGGAATGGCCCTTGCTCTTATTTATAATACTTCAACTGATATTTTTTCAAATAGTTCCCCGCCAACAAAGACACTTAGTTCCCAGACCCCTTCTGAGGGGAAATTCATATTTGATGGAATATGGGCATCTGCTCCATTATTAGGACCAGCTATGGCAGAAGTAACGATCGTCTCTTCATCATTGGTATCAAGGTTAACGCCTGTAACTTTAAAGTCTTTTTCTTCAAAGTCTTCATTCCCCCATAAGTGCCACATGTACTTATTTGGTTTATTAGCAACTAAATCTTCATTTTCATTTAATATAAACCCTACTTTATTTTCTTCACCTAACATCGTATAGTTGTCAGCTTTAAAATAAGTAGCTTCTTTGGTTTCTATCCCTTGTTCTTCTTCACTAGTCCCATTCGAACAACTAACTAAAATGATTAGAATAAATGGGATTAGCATGGACATGAACCATAGGTTTTTTTTCATCCATTTTCCCCTTTCCATATTTAATAAGTTGATTATGTTCCAGTTTAACATAATATTGGTATTTTTTAATCAATTCCCAAATTTTCAATAAAAAATAATTGAATTATGATGTAAACTATACTTAAAATCCCCCTCGATGGCTCCTCTTATCCCCGCTCAATTTCTCAAATATCCTTCTCCAAGTCAAGCCTTTCAGAACTCCGATTCCATAGCTCGGCAGCACGTTCTTTATTATAAGATTCCTCTGAGGATGGGATTTGTTTGCGGCCGTCCCAATACGTCCCGCTGGTAATAGAGCTGCTATTAATAAGGTTTGCAAGATCGTCTCCCGATTGTTTGGTTGAGCGAATGCTAGGGTGAACAAAACGCAGGATCGGCATAATTGTTCCACGTGAAACATTGAAAGGGTTTACAATCACTCGTTAGTGTTGAACCTTTGCCAAGCATCATGCCGGGATTAAATGCTACTACTGAGATTGAAAGCTTGGCCTTGCGGATTCTATTTATTAGCTCATAGGAAATTGATTGGAATAGTAGATAAAATGAAAGAAGCCACGAAAACAATTATCATAGCAGCTGGGGGAAACTAAGGATTGGGTTTTGAAACGGAAAAAGCCATAGCTGTGTCCTCAACAGATTGGCATGTCGTCATCACTTCACGAAATCAACAAAGGGGAAATGAACCAGTTATTGAATTGATTTTCCCATTCACTTATATAGACCTATCCCCTATCACGAATCACGGTTTTCCACTCACATTTCATCACTAATTGCTGCTCTTTCAATTCCGCTGAAAGATTTCCGTTCATTTTTTCCATTAAACTTTTGGCAATGGCTAATCCGAGTCCTGTTCCTTTTCCCTTCCTTGCTTGATCCGCTTTATAAAAGCGATCAAACATGTGAAAGAGATCTTCTTCCTTTAATTGCAGAGCTGGATTACTAATCGTCAGCTCAACGAATGAAGGGTTCCTTTTTAAATAAATGGTTACATTGCCAGTAGAATGCTTTAAAGCGTTTGTAACTAAGTTTTCTATTACCCGCTTGACTGCAGAGACATCAGCCTCGACCCTTATCTCATCCTCCGGAATATGAATAGTTGGCTCGATATGCTTTTGATTGATTTCTTCATAAAAACCTACTAAAACCTCCAGGACCAAATCATTTAATTGAATGGATTCTATCTTTAATGGATAATCTGCTGACTCAATAATGGATAACTCAAAAAAGTCTTCTAGTAGCACTTTTAACCTTGAGGCACCATTTTTTACAATCATGGTATACTCTTTTCTTATGTCCGCAGGGATATTATCATCCTCTAAAAATTGAATATACCCCAAGATTGAGGTCATCGGGGTACGGATATCATGGGAAATACTTGAGATTGCTTGCTTTAACTCATTTTCTGTTCGTCTTTTTTGGGCAGTCGCCCTCTTCGTTTCATCTATTTGGATATTTATTTCCTTTGCTAATTTTTCCAAATCCTTATCATAATATCCGAGTCTGATTTTCATATCCGTTTCAGCTTGGTATCTCTCCTGCAATTGTTCATTCACACTTCGTATTTCCTTTTTCAGGAAAATAAAGCGGATGAGAATAAATAATGCGATTAAAATTGAACATATTGCTATATACACCATTTACCTCACCCGCTCATTTCCTTATTTTATTTCCCTTTTATAGAATAAGATGCTTCCCAAAATTCCGAAAGCGACAAAAGTTACAACCGGAACGATGAGCAATTTAAACATTTCAACCCCATGAACTGTATCTACATTTACGATATCTAAAAATAACTTAAATACCGAATAGTTAAAAAAGCCTTCAAATACTGGAGATACGCTGCTTAATACATACAAAATACTATCAAAAAGCAGGAAAAAGATCAGCATAAAACCGATGGCCTTACCACTATCCGTAAAGATTGTAGCAAACAATGCCATTATTGACGCAAAAGCGATTGTATAAAGAATTGTTAATCCAATTGTTGCTGCAAAGTATCCGATACCCGGCATTCCGTTGAAATGAGGAAAAACGGAGGAAGCTCCTGTAAAAATAATGGGAAATATCAATGAGATTAAAATGGCCCCAATGGAGTAGACAATCAATTTTGCAAAATACATACGGACCCTGCTATTTCCCGAAGAAGCAATACTTTTCATCGTTCCAATTGAATATTCATTGGAAATAAAGAAACCGGCTAATATACAGGGAACAAGTCTTATCACATAATTGTTTCCTGCGAGAATAGTATCTCGATAAAAATCAATGACTTTAATCGTATCGGCTCCCTCATCAAATACAATTAACAAAGGATAGGAAAGACTAATAGCCACAAGAATGAGGACCAACGTCCATAATGATCGGTCCTTCTTTAACTTATACCATTCTGCCATAATGAGATTACCCATGATGAATACCCCCAATACGATTTGTAAAATAAGACTCCAGGTCCTGTCCCATTGGCATGAATTGCTCAATGACCAGGCCCGCATTTACAAGTATTGATGAAACCTTTCCAGGGGCATCAACATAGCCGAATAGTTTAATACATCCATCTGGCATGACTTCAAAATCATTTGTTGAAAGCGTCGTTTCTATAATCGTGGCAGCTTTTTCAGGATTATTTACTTTAATATGCAAAAATTGTTGGCATTTTTGATTAAGTTCATCTATTGTTAATTGCTCCAATAAATCCCCATGATGAATAATCCCATAATGGGTCGCAAGCAAATGTAATTCGCTCAATATATGGCTGGAAATTAAAATGGTCATGCCATATTCCTGATTCAATTTTTTCAATAGCTGTCGTATTTCAACGACCCCCATTGGATCTAGCCCGTTGATAGGCTCATCAAGAATTAAAAATTCAGGATCTCCAAGTAAGGCAATGGCTATTCCTAGCCTTTGTTTCATTCCTAATGAGAAGTTTTTTGCCTTCTTTTTTCCTGTATTCTGAAGACCTACGATGGCAAGTGTTCTTTCTACACATTCTTTCCCAGGAATTCCTTTTAAAAGCCGGTGTGCTTCTAAATTTTCAGCAGCTGTCATATGCGGATATAATGCCGGCCCTTCTATGATTGTACCGATCCGCTTCCTAGTCTTATTCAGCTCCTGCCCATGGCTATGCCCAAATAATTCAATCGAACCGGTAGTGGGATTGGCAAGACCTGTTACAATTCGAATAAGTGTAGATTTTCCAGCACCATTTTGTCCAATGAACCCATAAATGGATCCTTTTTTTATCGATAGGTTCACTTTATTTAGAGCCATCTGATTTTTAAACTGTTTTGTTAAGTTACTTGTTTTCAGTACATAATCGCTCATACATTTCCCTCCTTAACATGATGCTTTTAGTATAGAAAGGAAACCTTTATAAACTCTTAAGGAGAATCTTAAGAAAACCTTAAGTTTTAAGTCGATACCCCATTCCCCAAACGGTCTCGATATACTGCTCATCTGGGTTAATCGCCGCTAGTTTGTTTCGTATGTTGCTTATATGTACATTCATCGTATTATCATCCCCGTAAAACGCCTCTTTCCAAACACTTTCAAACAAATTTTTCTTCGTGAAAACCTTTTTCGGCGATGACAGGAAGAGAACTAATATCTCGTATTCACGTGCTGTAAAATTTAGCTGCTTCTCTTGTAGAAAAACGGCTTTAGCCTCTTGATCAATCTCTATGTCTTTATGTTTAAGCCGCTTCGTGTTTGGTCGTTTATTTATTCGCTGGTATCTTCGCAAATGAGAATCAATCCGAGCAGACACTTCCTCAATATCAAAAGGCTTTGTAATATAATCGTCAGCACCGGTTCTTAACATACCTATTTTTGTTTCTTGATCTATTTTTGCTGAAATAATAATAACTGGGATATTACGTTGTTCAGCAATCTTTGTCAGGATTTCATCCCCAGACATCCCAGGAAGCATAAGATCAAGGAGTAACATATCCCATTCCTGCTTTTCCAAGTACAGCATTGCTTCTGTACCAGAATATACAGGCTGCGGATGATAGCCATTCTTTTTTATGATGTTACATAGCAATTGATTAATATCATCGTTATCTTCTACTACTAAGATGTGGATTTGTTCACCCATACTTTGCTCCACCTTCATTTTTGGGATTCGTTTGGCATATATAACGCATAACTTTTTTGCTAACGCCCATTATGGAATATACCGTATTTCTTCATAATCCTATTCTTCAATGAATATCATCATAATTAACTTTATTCTATCCTGTTACTTTCCCAGGAAATTTCTATTTTTGCTTGGTAATACTTTATTTATGTTTTGGCTCAGTACCTGTTATTGGTAAAATAAATATTACCATCATTTAATTATTATGAGAAAATCATACTCGTCAAAACAAGGAAGATAAAGTTTATTTACCTCTAACTCTAAGTTCTCAAAAATCATCTTTTACACCTTTTTTATAATTTTTTTATTTCTCATGTAACTTTTGCGCTATTATATACGTTATACATAAGAATTTCATCTGAAGGAGGAGTATTATGTTTAAAATTGGCGGTATTTTTATTCCAGTAACAAATATTGAAAAATCTACAGAGTGGTATGAAAAGTTTCTTGGTGTAAAGAAAATTGATAGCTGGGAAGATGGTGCAGGCTTTTATTTACCATCTGGGTCAACCCAATTAGCCTTGGTAAAAGTTGAAGCCCCCCAGCCCACTGAGTTTATCATCAAGGGGAACCAGAAAAATGCCTATTACAATTTTATCGTTGATGATATTGAAACTGCCCATCAACACTTTAAATACAACGACGTAGTGACTACTGAAATTGACGCTTTCGGTGACATGAAGTTCTTTGACTTTTTCGATTTAGATGGAAATCCGTTTAGTGTGGTGAATGAAGTAAAAGGTTCTCCTTTTCATTCAGATCATGTTAAGGAAATGCAGAAAAATGATTTAAAAGATAGATTATAAGCCTTATAAAATTTTCCACACACTACCTTATGGTCACAAAGGTAGTGTTACCATTCAAATAAGATTAGTAATTCTACCTAATTAATCCTTTAGTGTAAGAGTAGTATTAACCACTTCATTACTTTTTAAGACCATTGTTCTCAATAAATTTTTCAAAGTCATCGGAGGTGTTTTGAACAATTCGATGTTGATTAAATCTCTCATATTCTTGAATCGCAATCTCATCTGCGACGGCTTTTGATACCTTTCCAGCATTTTCAAGAATATCACGATCATTAAATTTCAGAAATGCATTTAATCTATCATTCCAATCTTTCATATACATTGGTCGTTTTCGTTCTGCTTGATCCTCCGCATAATCCAAATACATTGTAACAATTCGATTAAGCGACTTTAACTCTTTTTCAGATAAGTAATTTTTAGCAACAGTAACATCTCGTTTACGTACTTTATCCCCTTTCCATGAAGTAAGCCCCATATTTTCTTTCTCTGATTTTACCCTATCTACAATAAGTTCTGCAGCAGTTTGACCATGTATAGCAAAATGAAGTTTATTCTGAACCGTAGCAAAGAAATCTTGTGTAATTTCTGCCTTTGGATTGTAGTCAATTGATGTAGCGTAAATATTAGTTATCTTCTGATAGAACCTTTTCTCTGAAGCACGAATATCACGGATTCGTTCCAGCAATTCATCGAAATAATCCTGTCCAAAGTTGCGCATTTCTTTCAAACGCTCGTCATCCATGGTAAACCCTTTAACAAGATATTCATTTAAGCGTTCTGTTGCCCACTGACGGAATTGAGTACCTCGATGGGAACGTACTCGATAACCGATTGCGATAATCATTTCAAGATTGTAGAGTTTGGTCTTGTAATTTTTCCCATCTCTAGCAGTTGTCAAGTAATACTTGACAACTGAATTCTCATCTAATTCCTTTTCTTCAAAGATATTTTTTATATGGAGACTTATGTTCTGCTTAGTCGATTGATACAATTCCGCAATTGCCTTTTGCGTCATCCAAACAGTTTCATTTTCTAATCTAACATCTATTTTTGTGTTTCCGTCCTCTGTTTGATAGATTAAAATGTCTGTTTTGTTATCCATTCCATTCACTCCTTTTTTATAAAATTTATTGGACACTTATTAGGTTTTCTTCTACCGAATATTATAACATCTAAATATAAGAAATTTAATAAGATAGGAACATTTATTCCCTTTAACTTAGCACAAAAAGAAAACTCCTTACATTCATGAAAGAATCTAAAGGAGTTTACAATTTACTATTTGATTTTTTCTAATACAGTTTTATTCATTTCAATTTCAACCCTTTGCTTTACCACTATTTATGATACGGTTCCCCCCTATTAATCCTAAACCCCCGATACACCTGCTCCAACAAGACCAATCTCATCAATTGATGGGGAAAGGTCATTTTGGAGAACGAGAGGGCATAGTTGCTGCGGTCTTGGACTTCCTTGCTCAAACCGAGAGATCCGCCAATGATGAAGGCAATTTTACTTTTGCCATAGGTGGCGAGGTCGTCCATTTTTTTGGCAAGTTGTTCTGAGGTGAGCATGGCACCGTTGATTTCTAGGGTGACGACGTGGGTGTCTTGGGATATGTGAGTGAGGATACGCTCTCCTTCTTTGTGCTTGACGATTTCCATATCTGCTTCGCTTAAGTTTTCCGGCGCTTTTTCGTCTGCTACTTCGATGATCTCAACTTTGGCGTAGGCACTTAAGCGTTTTAGATATTCTTGGATACCTTGTTTCAAGTATTTTTCCTTTAGTTTTCCAACGCTGATAATCGTAATTTTCATTAGGTTCGTTCCTTTGCTTTGCGATAAAATCCGCTTTCTCTTCTCATTAGTGTAGCAAAAAAGGGACTTGCTTCCTACTCCCTTTCTAGCTAACATGGCCTGTCCCTTTACTCTTTATTTTTGCTGTCGAAAGTTCTCTTTTAAGAATGACAATGCTAGATTGCTTCTTGTACAGAAATTATCATTCCTTAAACCTAAAACTATTAATTAGCTGTGCGAGCTGTTTGGGTGACTGATCCATGTTGTTGGCAACCCATTGTTTTATAACGTATATGCTGCCACTGATTAAATAAGTAATCACATATTCGGAAGTATTCGCATCTACTTCATCGCTGGTGATCTTACTTTGGATCAGAAAGGAACGGACGACATCCATTACACGTCTTTCAAATGTATGATCGGCATTTTCATTGAGGAGTACTTGGAACATTTCATACTTGGAAACGACATATTCCAGAAGCCTTTCTGTCAGCTGAAGTACTTCCCGCTCCTGCTCAACATTGTATTGATTTAAATACATATGTAGGTCTGTGATGATTTCTTCTTCTATTTGCGCAAGCAGGTCAAATTGGTCTTTGTAGTGCGCGTAAAAAGTGGAACGGTTGATATCAGCCCGTTCGCAGATTTCTTTAACGGTGATAGCCGAAATCGGCTTGGTCTTCAATAAAGTGATGAAACTATCCATTAAAACCTTTCGGGTGTACTTCTTTCGTCGATCGAGTTTTTTGTTCATTAAATTGTCACACTCACTTTTACTTTTCTTCAACACATCGATCTTATGTGTTGGTTTTTACACTTTCAATACAAAACTGTCTGTTGTATCTCCAACACGGTGTCGTGTATAATGATATCGTGTTTGAATGGATAGAGCAAGAAAGGATGAGCAAAGACAGAAATGACAGAACTTATTTTAAAATATAAAAAATCGATTGTCATCACCTTTGTCGTTCTGGCAATTGTTAGTGCGGTAGTGCAGTTTGGCGTTAGGACCAATTATGATATGGTTGACTATCTGTCCGATGATGCACCATCGATTAAATCCACGAATGTGATGGATGAAGAATTTAACGATGATGTGCCCAATACACGGGTCATGATAAAGGATGTCGACATCCAAGAAGCATTAGCATACAAACAGAAATTGGAAGACATTGCTGGTGTCTCTGGGGTGATGTGGCTCGATGATGTAATGGATATTACAACACCCATCGAAATGGAAAATAAAGATACCATTGAAACGTACTATAAAGATGACAATGCACTGTTTTCCTTTGAAATTGAAAGTGGAAAAGAAGTGGAAACGACAGATGCCGTCTATGAGTTGATTGGTAGGGATAATGCGATGTCAGGAGAGGCTTTGAATACGGCGAAATCGCAACAATTAACAGGCGATGAGTCAATGAATGCAGCGTTCATTCTTGTACCCGTTATAATTTTGATTCTGCTGTTGTCCACTACTTCATGGCTGGAGCCGGTGTTTTTCCTTATAACTATAGGCGTCTCCGTTCTGATTAATATGGGGACGAATATCTTTCTAGGTGAGGTTTCCTTTGTCACCCAAGCTGTCGCTCCGATTTTGCAGCTGGCTGTGTCACTTGACTACGCCATCTTCCTGCTTCATAGCTTCACCGATTATCGGAAGACAGAGGCGACGCCAGCGGAAGCGATGAAGCTGGCAATGAAGCGGTCTTTTCCGGCAATTGCAGCTAGTGCATCAACAACAGTCTTTGGATTTACAGCTTTGATGTTTATGAATTTTGGGCTTGGCGCAGATTTAGGCTTGAACCTGCTGAAAGGAATTTTGCTCAGTTTCATCAGTGTGATGATCCTCCTCCCAGCTCTCACGTTAATGCTGTATAAATGGATTGATAAAACTAAGCATCGTGCCTTCTTGCCTAGTAAATATAATTTCGGGAAGTATATCGTGAAACTTCGGATTCCGGTCCTATTGATCGTGGCTATTCTCATTGTTCCGGCTTTTTTGGCACAAGGAAATACGGATTTCCTTTATGGAACTGGAGACAATCCCGCCGATACACGTGCCGGTCAGGATGAGCGTGCAATTGAAGCTGTGTTTGATAAATATACCCCGATGGTTCTGTTAGTACCAAAAGGAGATCTGGCACGAGAAGAGCTACTAGTACAGGATCTTGGTGATCTCGATGAAGTGAAAAGTACAATTTCTTATGTGAATACTGTCGGGGCAGGTATACCGTCAGGGTATCTCGATGAATCGGTAACTGAATCATTCTTTTCGAAGCATTACAGTCGTATCACTTTAAATACGACAACGGATTCGGAGGGTGACGAGGCATTTGCTCTTGTCGAAAAGGTTAAACAAATTGCCACTGATTATTATGATGATGATTACCATGCTCTTGGGGAAAGCGTGACGATGTACGATATGAAGGATATTGTGGAAAAGGACAATACGTTAGTCAACGCACTGACAGTGATTTCGATTGCCATTGTTCTACTGATCACATTCCGGTCGATTTCCTTCCCTGTCGTTTTATTGTTGACGATCGAGACATCCGTATGGATTAACTTGGCCGTCCCGTACTTAACCGATTCACCACTTGTTTATATCGGGTATCTGATCATCAGTACGGTCCAGTTGGCAGCAACTGTCGACTATGGCATCTTATTTACCGAATACTATACGCAACTCCGTAAAGACATGAGTGCATTGGAAGCCGTGAAGAAAACCATTAATGAGAAGACATTCTCCATTGCGGTGTCTGCCTCTATTCTGTCCAGTGTCGGATTTATTTTGTCGGCGACGTCATCAGATCCGATCGTCTCGTCCATTGGACTCTTACTTGGACGCGGTGCGTTGTTAGCCTTTATTGCCGTATTGCTCTTACTACCGGCACTGCTCATCGTATTCGACCGATTGCTTGAAAAAACAACCTGGAAGCCGAATTTTTATAAAAAGAAAGAGGAGTGATATGATGCGATCTAAACAAATAGCAGCCGTGATGATGGGAACCTTTTTGGTATTTGGCTCACTTCCTTTTTCAGTGTTAGCGAAAGATAATGAAAATGAGGATGCCTATACCACGAAGGACGAAGCCATTTACGGCAAGCTGGGAGCAAATGGATCTTTGCAAGATATGTATGTGGTCAATACATTCCATGACACGAAGCCTGGCACCATCACAGATCATGGAGATTATACGGATGTTCGAAACTTGAGTAATTTATTAGATATCGAACAGATGGATGATAGTAAGGTCCGTTTTCAAGTGGAAAAAGGCGATGATAATTTTTATTATCAAGGTGCCATTGATAATCGGCCACTGCCATGGAATATTGAAATTACCTATATGCTGGATGGAAAGGAAATAGATCCTAATGAATTAGCTGGGAAAAATGGATCTCTAGAATTGCAGATTAAGACCTCTGGCAATGATGATGCAGACCCTGCATTTTTCGAGAATTACATGATGCAAATCTCGTTGACGCTTGATCCAGTCAAGTTTGATCAGATTCAAGCTCCTGATGCAACCAAAGCGAAATCCGGTAAAGATACGATGCTAACCTTTACGGTTATGCCGAAAAAGGAAGAAACATTCATTGTATCTGCCGATGTGACGGATCTTGAATTGGACCCGATTAACATATCAGCAACACCGGCTGCGATTCCTTTTGATGATCCGGATTTGGGAGATATGAAAGGGGATATGACATCCCTGGCAGACGCGATTAAGAAGATTAATGACGGGGTTGGCGATTTGAAGGGTGGCATTTCGGACTTGAATGGTGGTGCCACCGAACTGAGTAACGGTTCTAGTAGTTACCTGAATGGGATCAATCAGCTGAATCAATCATCCGGTGAACTGGTCGGCGGTTCCTCAGAGATCCAAAAGGCTCTACAGCAAGTGGCGGGTGCATTACAAAGTGCTCCAAATGAGACTCCTGACACAGGTGATCTCAAGCAATTACCAGAAGGTCTTCGCGCATTAGCAGCTGGCTTAAACGAAACGGCTGATGGACTTGATGAATTGCGTACTAACTATGATAAGGCCTATAGTAGTTTAGCTGAGGCGCTAAACGCGGTCCCGAATGGTAACATCACAGAAGATCAAATAGAGGAATTATTAAAAAGTGATGTCGATCAGGAAGTTGTCAACCAATTATTAGAGTCTTATGAATCAGCTCAGAGAGCCAAAGGTACGTATGAGTCGGTGAAGCCCTTATTTGATGCAGTGACGGGAACATTGGATAACATTTCTGGTGCAGTACGAAAAATGGCAGATGAAGCCAACTCTACCGCATCTGCAGTGGAAAGTGGATTGGATAATATGGATGGTTTTGATGAACTGGAAAAATTGCAATCAGGCATATCAGACCTTGCATCACAGTATCAATCTTTCCATCAAGGCTTAGCAGAATACACCAATGGCGTTAGCGATTTGGCATCAAACTATCAAGAGATTGATAAAGGTATCAAGGGACTTGGCAGTGGCACTGCTTCTCTTGATGAAGGTACCGGAGCTCTTCAGAACGGCACGGAAGAACTTGAAAAAGAAACCAGTGATTTGCCTAACGAAATGCAGTCCGAGATAGATAAAATGCTAGAGGAATATGATACATCTGATTTCGAGCCAATCTCGTTTGTATCTGAGGAAAATAAAAAAGTCGATGTGGTACAATTTGCTCTGCAGACCGAATCGATTGAAATCGAAGAACCTGAAAGCATAAAAGAAACAAAGGAAGAACAGAAAGGTCTTTGGGATCGGTTCTTAGATTTGTTCCGCTGAAAGGGAAGATAACTACTCTCCCTCCTAAAAACAGACGAATGATGATAGCTCGCTCCACTTAATAAAGCGTGCCAGGTACTGAAACAATTTTGAATCATTTCAGTACCTGGCACGCTTGTCTTTTTATATACTCCGTTTAATGAAGGCGATCTCGGATTTAACTAATATTTACATATATACCAATAACCCCTTCAATTATAAAGTCATATATTATTTTCCACAATATATCATCTACGTCCACAGAGCCTTAACCCCGCTGTCTTTAAATCAGCGGGTTCTATTTGTGGTGGTCTCTGAGGAGTGATTCTTTAATTCGGCTCCATATGAACATGGACATCGTAAACCCCGTATTTCTCGATCATGACATTTTCTACACGGCTCGCTATATCATGGGCTTCATGAATATTTAAGTTCTCATTGACTAGAATCGCAACATCGATGACTTCATTATTCCCATAATTTCTGCCTTTGATTTCTTGGATTCCATTCACTCCATCGACCATAGCGATGACGTCGTGATAAAGTTGAATTTTTTCTTCATCAAATCCATCGGAAAGTTCATGAGATGCTCCTTTAAAGATATCCCAGGCTGTTTTACAAATTAATAGTCCCACAATAATCGCTGTTACTGTATCAAGCCATGGCATATTGAATTGAGAACCAAAGATACCAATTGCGATCCCTATACTTACCCAAGCATCGGAAAGATTGTCTTTTGCTGCAGCCATAACCGCTTTGCTATTAATTTTATTCGCTAATTTTTTGTTATAGCGATAAATAAAATACATGGCTAGCGCTGAAAAGACTCCTACATATCCTGCCAACATATCTGGTGCGACCTTTTCCTCCTGGAACATGGAGGTGATGGCATCCCGCAATACTTGAATGCCGACGGCTAACATAATAAAAGAAGCAATCATCGAGGAAATCGATTCACTTTTCCAATGGCCATACCGATGATCCTGATCAGGTGGTCTTCTCGATAACTTGAGCCCAATGAGGACGGCAACAGAGGCAATAATATCGGTAGTATTATTTAAACCATCTGCTTTTAAAGCAGTGGAGTCACTCATATAGCCAAAAACTAATTTTAAGATGGAAAGGCAGATATAAGCCATAATGCTAACAATGGCTCCTCGTTCGCCTAATTTAAGATTTTTGTACTTTTGCTCATCCATCTTTGTCCCTCCCTCACCAAGCGCTTGTATCCATCATACTGAATGAACTATGAGTGGGTCTATAGAAACCTTTTTATCTGACTCTATGTTAATGAGCGAAAGGCAAGTATGTTGCATTAAGGAAAAACCCCTTATATCACCAAAAAGCTTGCTCAGCCTTCGTTCGCTTTTTATTTATCCACAACCTGAATAGAGTTACCCACAGGGCAACATTTCATTTATTACACACAGGTTACGAACAAGTTATACACAATAGTTATCCACATATACACAGATCCTATCCACATTTCGTGATTAGAATATTAGTTCCCCACAAGATATGCTGCTACGTTTCGACAATATTCACAGGCTGTTGATAAATTCCCTTCTGTTTGTAGCTTCTCTATATTAGTGCTGTTTCACATTCATCGACAATCAGATCTAAAGCTGCTTTTACATGTTCTTCACAGCAATCCACCTTCATAAACGCCTATCCTGCTTGCTTTTACAACAACTTGCATTTTCTTACTTTTTGATTAGAATCTTTTTTTCATGCTTTACTTTTTGTATATTAAACGCTTTTTCGACAAAGGCACAGATCTAGGTTATCCACAAGTAAGTATACTCAATCTTTTTTCTCACGAAAAAACGGGAAAGTAATCATCACCTTCCCGTTTTACAGTTATCCACATTTACATTCGTGATTCATCTGTTAATTTAAGAGTGGCTTTGTTCAATTCACCACCTCTGTAATATTTCACCTCCATAGAATCTCCTACGCTTTTCTGATTATAGAGGTGCTTTCGTAATTGAAGAATATCATCTACTTTTTCTCCATCAAGTTCAACAATAACGTCCAGCTCTTTTAGACCTGCACTTTCTGCTGGAGAATTCGGCACAACTGATTCAATCATCACGCCTTCTTGTACATCTTTAGGCAATTTTAATGTCTCCTGTTGATGATAAGCCGCCACTTCATTGACATTCCGTAATGTCACTCCCATCGAAGGACGTTTGACTTCGCCAAATTTCTCTAAATCCTCAATCACTGGAATTACATAGTTGATCGGGATGGAAAAACCTATTCCTTCTACAGCACTTTCAGCAATTTTCATGGAGTTAATGCCAACCACTTGGCCGCCAATATTCACTAAAGCTCCTCCGCTATTGCCTGGGTTAATTGCTGCATCCGTTTGTATAACCTCTGCCTGCCAATCAGGAATTCCATCCTGGTTAATATCAACTGGGACCGTTCGATTCACACCTGAAATGATTCCTTGGGTAACTGACCCGGAGAATTGCAATCCAAGTGGGTTTCCAATTGCGAGAACAGGCTCGCCAATCTTCAGAACATCTGAATCACCAAATTCGGAAATCATCTCATCAGGAATATCTTTGGAGTCAACTTCTACAACAGCAAGGTCTGTCCAAACATCGCTTCCTCTTAATTCTGCTGGAAACTTTGTCCCATCTTCCAATGTGACCTCTAATTGAGAAGCTCCTTCCACCACATGATGGTTCGTAACAATATAGACAGTATCGTCAGCTTTTTTATACATGACACCTGAACCGACTCCGGCTTCTTGGTCTTGTCCCTCAGCTCCAGACCAAAAACTAGAGGTTTGAATGTTCGTAATCCCGACAACCGCTTTCGCCGTTTTATCGACTGCGGACGTAACATCTGTTGTTACATCAAGAGAAACATTTTTCGACGGAGCATTTCCCTGATTACTTTGTCCTGATTCCACTCGCGTATGATCATTTGTATTACTCGTAACAGCAGGATAAATCATAACCACTAATAGTGCACCAATAATGCCACCAACCAAGCCGATGAAAAAGCTTGATCCCTTCCCCCTTTTTCGATCTCGGTTTGTGCTGTGATCATCGTAATACCCCACACACACCATTCCTTTCTATAAACTCTTCCGTTTAGTTTGGCTTTTCTTTCTTATATTATAATCTAAAAGCGAAACTTTCAAAAAGGAATCGTCTCCGTTATGATCGTTAGCCATTTTTGTTCTAACAATATCAGTGTCCCAGCTCAACCTATACTGTGGGTTTAAAAAAAGCCTTCCTATCTTGTTTAGGATAGAAAAGCTTTATGAAAACCTCCTGATTACTCACGTGAAAAATCGTTTGGCAGTGCTTCTTGATAATTTCCATACACATCAACTGACTCCATAATCTGATCATCGATATAATGAAATCCCTGTATGTCGGACATTATATCCTCTGTATCTGATTCATAATCATCGATAAGCAAATAGTATTGGATATAATCTACTTTTCCATGTCGCGGAATTGGGATAAGTGAACGAAATTCACTATCAGTTTCAGGTGCCAAGTCATATTCCTGTTTGGAATCATATATTTTTAAAAGATCAGCATCAAATGTCTGCTCTTTATCGGTCAAATTTTCAACACGGATATGTACTTTGACATGACCACCACCACGATCTTCCATCAGATAGCCGGTTACTTTGAAACGATGCTGCACTTCAAAACCATTTACAATCTCTGTGTCGGATTCATTTTGCTCATCAGCCCAGGTCGCTTCATCTTCATTGGTTCCCGACTCCTGATTCCAATCTGCAGCCAGCTGCGCGTATTCCGTTGGTACCTCATCACTTAGCGTGAGTGGGTAGTGAACATTCTCCAAATCACCATAATATTGTAAATGGAAATCTCTGGCTGAGACTGTCTCCAAAGCCTCGTTATCTGTGACTAAATAATGGGCGATGATCGCCGCCTCTTCATGCGCCTCTACGGTTATAAAACGGGGCACTTCCCCTGTGCTTGCACCATATCCATGCTCAATTTCTGGATCCTCTGGCTCTAGAACAAAATCATCTTCCATCACTTTGATCGCCTGATTCCCTTCATTTTTGACGACGAACAAAATAGGGATGGTATGATTGCTATCCACTTCATTTGTCGTAAAATAGCCAGTAAATTGGACGTCCTTCTTTTTCTCAGGGTCACTTGCCCCATTCCCATCACCTTGACATCCCCCTAGCAAAATAAATAGGAAAATAATTGGTATTAATAATAGTATCTTTCTCATTATGTAGTCCTTTCTCCCTGTTGTAAAATACCTATATATGATACACCAATTTTCTCCTTGTTGAATAGATCTTTTTAATGCCATTAGATTGGGCTGCTAGCAGGCTATTTTACTTTTTCATGCAAAAAAGCCCCTCCGCCAGTCGATCTACGACTTGCAAGGGACTTTCATTAAACCGCTGTTAAACTTGTAGGCTTGCTTGGGTCGGTATCAAATAATTTAAATTGGCTGCCAACAGGCATGTCCTTTTCTTCTAATGTTTGTTGAACACTCATCCTCGCTAGGTCCTTCATATTATTGTCTAAGCTTAGATGGGCTAAATAAATCGCCTTCGTGCGGTCGCCAATGCAATCGCACATCGCCAGTGCAGCATCTTCGTTGGAAACATGCCCGACATCACTCAAAATTCTCCGTTTGATATTCCATGGATATCTTCCCATTCGTAACATCTGGACATCATGATTGCTTTCAAACACATACATGTCCGCGTTCTCAATTGTCCCTTTCATTCGATCACTCACATAGCCTGTATCGGTAATGAGAACAAGTTTTTTCTCCCCCAGATGAAAGCTATAGAACATCGGCTCTACCGCGTCATGGGAGACACCAAAGGATTCAATCTGTAGTGCACCGAAGCTTTTCACTGTTTCCATTTCAAAATTGAATTTTTGATCGGTCGAAATCGTCCCTAACTGACGTTCCATTGCACTCCATGTCTTTTCATTTGCATAGATCGGTAACTTATATTTACGTGCCATAATTCCGACCCCTTTTATATGATCGGAATGCTCATGTGTTACCAGGATCGCATCCAAATTGGCTGGGTCTCGTCCAATTTGCTGAAATAATTTATCCATTTGCTTTCCGCTTAATCCCGCATCTACCAGAATGGAATGGTCCTCTGTTTCTATATAAGTAGCATTTCCGGTACTCCCACTTGCCAGTACACTAAACTGCATTGACATTCCCTTCACTCCAATAACGTTTTCTCCTTGTCCGGCTTCCCTTGTATCACTTTTCCCTCATACGCATTGACAAGCATGTCCATTCGTTCACCATCTTTTTCTACAATCACATGCCAAGTCGGTGTTAACACCTGTGTTGCTTCCATATTTACGAGTGTATAATAGCCAAGCTTTACCTTCCCGACGATTTTGCTATCAGTTAAAGCCCCCCGATGATAAAGAGCTCCTATGGCACTACTCGGCGAAATTACTTCTTCCTCTTCGCCATTGATCGGTTCAATCGGATCTAACATCGTTTGATCATAAGAAACAATAGCTCCATCATCATTAAGGTGGAGAATTAATTGGGCACTCTGATTCATAAAGATAAATTTATCTTCTTCCACCTCTTGAAAATAGGTAATCGAATCATCCTCTTCATCATAACCCCAAAAAGCATATTGCTCCCCATTGACAACATTCTCTTGCACAAACTCATTTAAAGCTTCAGATTCATCAAAGCTTTCTAGTGAAAATGGCTTTGCTAACTGACTATGAATGGCCGTGCCATCATTCAATTGAATCTCCTGATCCTTCAAGTCCTTGAACATTTCTTTTGTGAAAGTCTTCGTGTTCGCACTTAGATAATGATCCATTACCGTTTCTTCTGATAGTTCGTCATATTCGACTCCATCCGCTTTCAAATTTTCTGCTAAAGTAGCTGTATTATTTGAGGTCACTTCATATTGCTCTCTTTTGACCTGCAATTGTGTCAGAAGGAACACATCTAAGATGAGAAAAGCAATGATAAAGATGGCTTTAATTTTCCCCCAATCCATCTAGAGCCCCCCCATTTCTTCTTCCATGTCAAAAGGCATCCAATTGCCGCCATATAAATAATACCAAGTCGGTTCTAGCTCCACTACATCTTCATTCGTTGTATCTCTTGAAAGCCGATAGCCTAACACTAAGTCCTGTAATAGCTTCGGGTTCCGCTCCTTATCCGAAAGCAAATAATCAAGGACCTCATCTCCTGTAGGAAGTTCTATTCTTTCCTGGGGAGGCAATGGAATCATTAGCGTAAAGTATGGTCGTCTATATTCAGAAACTTCTTCGTCTCCCCAGATCTGAGTAATCTGTGTCATCCCGTTCTCATTAAACACTGGATAATTACCAACATATAAACGGAAAACCAGTTTTTTTTCAAATACAGACATTTCATCATATCGATAATTATCTGTCCAACCCCCATGCTCATTGACAAAGTCGATACCTTGCTTCAAAATTTTCGCTTGGCTTTGTTCCACATAGCTGCCAGAATCCAGGCCTGGATTGACATATTTTAACACACGCGTGAAGTAATCCACCTTCATCATGCTTGTATCATTGGTAAATTGCACGCCATTAGAAATCTCCTCACGCTGTACTTTACTTGGATCACGGAAAAGCGCATCTTTAAATTCGCTGGGGTCAATCATCTCAGGATAATACTTATATTTTCTCATCTCCAGTTTATTTTTAGGGACATAGAGCAGTCGCTGATCAGGCAAGGTTAACTCCTGATATTCTTGAAACTTTTCTATTTCCTGATCGGTTGCAGCAAACAGCCGCTCTATACGATCGGGATTAATGTGAAATTCATATACTCGATTATCCTCTGTCGAAATAAAATAAACAGATGCTCCTTCCTCCGTTACCTCAGAAGATAAGATAACAATATGGTCAAAAGAAGCATTTGGCGTAGGATCTTCCACTTGAATAACCCCTTTATATACTTCAAAAGGGACTTTACTAGGATAATCAATCACTATCCGGTCAGGGCCATTTTGCAATTCTTGAATTTGCTTGGGCTCTTTGACCTGCCCATTGCCAATATCATAAAAATTCCATGTGCTTATTTCCATAATCGTTGATTGAACGATTTCCCTATTTTGTGATCCATAATGTACATCATCCGTATGGTAAAGAATGCGATTGGGCTTAATGAGCTCAGGAATATCCTTTGGTTCTGCAATCATGATATTATGAATATTTTTCGGGTCCAAAAATTCATATTTAGGCTGATACGTCCATAAGCTCCAAGTCAATCCAACACTTAAAATAACTAATAAAAACAACACTATTGATTTTAATGTCTCATATTTCACAACCAATCATCCCCTTGCACAGGGTCATATGGCAATGTAAAGATAATGGTCGTTCCTTTCCCCTCTTGGCTTTTCGCCCATATATCTCCGCCATGAACACCGATAATCTCCTTGGCAATCGCAAGGCCAAGCCCTGTACCACCGAGCTGCCTTGTCCTGGCACGATCAACACGATAAAACCGTTCAAACACTTTATTTAAATTATCCTTCGGAATGCCGATCCCCTGGTCACTAATACTTACTTCAATATGATCATCCAACACTTTAATCCGTGAGGTAATACTTCCCCCCTCAGGAGAATATTTCATTGCATTCGAAATGATATTATCAATCACCTGTGTAAGTTTATCTTCATCAATCTCTACAAACACTGATTCCTTCGGAAAAAGACGACTAAAATGAACATTCCTTTCCTTCGTCATTTCAAAACGATCAATGATTTGATTTAAGAAAGAACTGAAATTTACCCATCCAGGATTGATGGTGAAATTGCGGCTATCCATCCGCGATAAGTCGAGGAGATCATTCACCAATCGAATCATCCGCTCTGTCTCAGTTCTCGTCACACTTAAAAAGCGCGGCCCCAATTCTTCATCCTTGATTGCTCCCTCTGATAATGCCTCTAAATAACTCTTCATCGTCGTTAATGGTGTCCGTAATTCATGGGAAACATTCGAAACAAATTCTCGCCGCTCTCTGTCTAGTTTCTCTTGTTCTGTTACATCATGCAACACAACAATTAGGCCATTCACAAATCCGGTCTCTCGCTGAATAACAGACATATTCGCTCGTAAAATAAAATAGCTTTCTTTTGAACTATAATCTAGTACAATCGATTCTTGCTCAGCTAACAGATCATCAAAGCTATAATCCTCTTCTAACTCCAATAATTCTGTAATCGGTTGGGAAAGGACTGTTTCACGTGAAACAGTCAACATGTCAGCTGCTCGCTCATTGATCAAAATGACTCTTCCCTTGCGATCTGTCGCAATCACTCCATCGGTCATATACGTTAGCACCGAGGACAACTTCCGCCTCTCTCCTTCTGTTGTTGCATGGGCTTCCTGTAATCCTTTGGTTAGATGGTTAAAGGATTGCGCCAATTGACCAATTTCATCATTGCCATATACACGAACCTTTCGGGAAAAGTTTCCCTTTGCCATCGCCGTCGCTTGCTTTTTCATATCTGCAATTGGTCTTGTAATCATTCGTGCTAATAAAATACCAAGTAGTGCTGTAATCAGCATCGCGATTACTGTACCAGTAATAAAAATATTATTGATTTCACTTAGCTGTTCAAAAACAGTCTCAATTTTTGCGACCAAAAGGATGGTCCCAACCATTTCTCCAGAGATGATAATCGGCGAGGTCACGACCCAGATGCGCCCTTCCTCTTCCTTATCAAACTGGATTTTATCACGACCCTCCTCAGAGGAAAACGTTAGGTTGACCATTCTATTTTGTATTTTCTGGCCAACCAGTCCTTGATTATCAGGCTCAGATGTACCAATGATCACACTGCGATTATTAATCACTTGAACTTCTTCTATATCTGTTGCCGTAAAGTCAAACAGGAGGTTCCTAATCTCGTCCTCAAGTGGCGGGACATCCTCCCCTGTGCGATCTTTATTGATCTCTTCTTTAATATTATATTCTAATAAAGGAAGTCGCCCTTTAATCCCACTTTGGAAATTCTCGACTAATTGATCCTCTAACTTTCCAACAAAATACACACCAATAATTTGCATCGCAATAAGAATTAAGAGTACATAGATCAGTACAAACTTAATGTGAATGGAACGAAAAAAGCCAACTTTTCGCATGGATCCTACTCCTGATCAGGAGTTCGTAAATAATAACCGACTCCTCTTCTTGTGACGATCCACATTGGATGACTTGGATTGTCCTCTACCTTTTCACGCAACCGTCTTACTGTCACATCGACCGTCCGAACATCACCAAAATAATCATAACCCCAAACAGTCTGGAGAAGATGCTCACGCGTCATCACTTGACCAATATGTTTCGCCAAATAATGGATTAATTCAAATTCACGGTGCGTTAATTCAATCGTTTCCCCATTCTTTGTTACGACATATGCATCTGGATGAATGGTTAAAGCACCAACCGTAATTTCGTTATTTCCCTCATCCTCGGAGCTTTGAACTTGCGTATGACGGCGTAAGTTTGCTTTCACACGTGCAATGAGCTCTCTCGCACTAAAGGGCTTTGTTACATAATCGTCTGCCCCTAATTCCAAGCCCAATACTTTATCAATTTCCGAGTCCTTCGCTGTTAACATGATGATTGGCATATTATATTTCTTGCGCACTTCCCGACAGACTTCCATTCCATCGCGATTCGGAAGCATAATATCTAAAAGAATCATATCTGGCTTCATTTCTTCCACAAGTTGTAAAGCCTCATCCCCATCATAAGCACATTGAACAGTAAATCCTTCCTTCTTCAGATTAAACTGTAAAATATCGGCAATGGGTTTCTCATCATCGACGACCAATATCTTTTTATCCATCGCTTCTCATCTCCCTTTCATTATCTTCGTAATGGAATACAGACCCAGAAGAGGATCAGTCATTTCTGGGGTAGTATGTATAATTCTTAAGAAAAAGTCCCTTCTCATCAGTATACTGGGACATGTAATAGTCAAGTTTGATCCAACCTTAAAAATATTCTAGAGAATTCATTCAGATAAAATTCTAGATATCTCATCTATTTTACCATATGAAAAGAGACAGGTCCAAAGGAGTTCGTCACTCTTAAGGATCTGTCCCCGCCATTTTATTCCAAAGGTTTATAAATAACTTAGTGGGTCCTTCAGGTTACCATCTTTATGAACTTCGAAGTGAAGATGAACACCTGTTGCAAATCCCGTCGCACCCATTATGCCTAATTCAGAACCCTTTTCTACCTTTTGTCCAGCTGATACGCTAATCGAATCCATATGCGCATAAACAGTCTGGAATCCATTTTGGTGATCAATGACCACTTTATTTCCGTATCCACCATCGTCCCAGCCTGCTGATACGACAACACCGTTATCCGCTGCCTTAATAGTGAGATTGTCAGGGCGCGCAATATCAATACCTTTGTGGAGAGAACCCCAACGTTGGCCCATTTTACTAGAGACGTACCCGCCATTGGTTGGCCAAGCAAATGTTCCTGAACCACGGTCAGGAACGACTTTCGTTCCTTTTTCAATCACTTCTTTTACTGGCTTTTTAATCTGTGTTTCTTTTTTTGTTTCTTTCTTCTTCTGACTCCCGTTTTCTTCTACAATCTGATATAAAAATCCACTTGTTCCATTTTTGCCTGCTTGCTTGGTTTTTGTTTCCCCTTTTGGCATCTCATCGTTTTCTATCACTTCTTTTTCAAATGGAACCGATTCTTCCTGATACAATTCTTTCTCTACTACAACATGAAGCAATGGCTTCGTTACAACAGTTTGTAGTTCTTGGCCAATTTGCAACACTGTATCCTCTGTAATGCCTTCATTTAGCTCCATTAATTCTTTCGTAGATAGGTTATACTCGTTCGCAATTGACTCTAGTACTTCTCCCTCTTGAACCTCATGTTGTTTTTCTTCCAATGTACCCTTTTGCAGAAATTCCACTGCCTGCTTTTCTTCTAATATATCTTTTGGATCAACCACTACCTCTTGGAGGCTCGTATCCTCTTTCATCTTAATATCGGTAATCTTTGATTCATCTTTTTTTAGGTCAACTGAGGCATCTTCGTTTTCTTGATACGCCTTCCACTGAGCCTCTGGCACATATTCCTGCTGAAAGCGTTCAATTACCTTGTTTGCTACCTCTTCATTTTTCACGTAAACAATTGCCTCATCCTTGACGGTGATAGCTGTTGAGATAGCTTGGATTTTCGCCTTTTCAGCTATTTTTTCCCGAATGGCGTCATCCTCTGATTCTGCTCGAAATACATCCTCTTCTATATATGTAAGGTCATTTGCTAGTTCAAGTTGGTAGTCTTTATACTTTTGCGTTTCTTCTTCAATCAGTTTATCTACTTCTGATTCTACGACAGCTTTGCTGGATACACTGCCAAGATACTCTTCATCCATATACACATGATAAATTGTATGTAAGTTTGTTTCCGCCTGCGCAGATGGTGTCCCACTCATGATAAGTGCTAGCACAGATATGGTCATGATCAGATATGCTCCGACTTTGTTTCTTCTACCATGAAGATTCATTTTCCCCTTATTTCCTCCCTAGATCGTTTTCCACCTAATCTCTCTATCTAATGGTGTGTTTGAACACTACTTAAGTAGGTCAATAGTTTTATTACTCTTTTCGGGTTTACTTTACCATATAAGTATTGGGAATAAAGGATATATAAGACAATGTAATATAAATGTATAATTGATGTCATTTCTTGTAATACGATTGATTAAAGGAACTACGATAACGCTGTTCTTAAGCTATCTCTTGCTTCAAACAAAGGCAGAACCTATTACTACATTACATAACATTCATATTACAATTAGTTTACAATGGATTAGTTTTACATGAGGAAGGGTAAAAAAGGGTATAAAAAAAGCATTGCGAGAGGCTACGTCATCGCAATACTCCTTGAGGAAAAATGTAATGAATGTTTTTTATATTATCATGAACATTCCTACTTGGCAACAGTTTTCGACAAAATCACAGTAAAACTAATTTTATTACAGTCCTTTTTGGACAAAAGGAGAACAAGGACCTAGTGAATAGAGATGTAATTCATGCATGGCTCTTGTGCAAGCAGTATAAAACAAATTTCTCTCCATTTCCCTGCCATATTGCTGTTCTGAGGCATTGTAGAGAATAACCGCATCAAATTCAATTCCCTTCGCGAGGTAGGCAGGTAAAATAATCGTCCCTTTTTCGTATGCATTCGTTTCTTTTTTCATTAAGCGTACTTGGATCTGCTCTTGGAGCTGTTCATAAGCTTCCTGACTCTCCGCGGCTGTTTTACAAATGATTGCAATGGTCTCATGACCTTTCTCCTGCAACTCTCCTACACGCTTCACGATTCCTTCATGTAAAGATTCAGGGCTTTTTACCTTCGTGACCGTTGGCTCCTCACCATTCCGGTTAAAAGGTTCAATAAGCTCCCCACCCTCAATCATATTGCGCGTAAATTCTACAATTTGCTTAGTCGAACGATAGCTTTTTGTGAGAACGATCTTTTCTTCCCCCTCAAGCTCAGCATTCAATAATGTAGGGGCATGCATAGAATGAGCATAAATGGCTTGATTCATATCACCCAAAATCGTCATTTTACTATTGGGAAATTGTTGTCGTAAAAATTCAAACTGAAAGGGAGAATAATCTTGTGCCTCATCAATAAATAAATGGCGGATGAATGTGTTCGCCTTTCTTCCCTCTAGTTGATCTTGTAAATATAGATAAGGTGTCGCATCTTCATAAGGGATCACCCGCTGATCGATCTGGTTGATCGTATATGCGCGAATCTGCCTCCAATCTTCAGTCCCTGTCATTGTATCTGCTGAAAGAAATTGACGATACAGAGCTTCAATATGACATATCTTCAATCCCTTCAACTGGCGGCGAATGGATTTTAAATGTTCACTGACAATCTTCTTCTTTAAAAATCGCTCTTCCTGTTCTATATCACCAAAATCTTCTTCTTCCTTTTGTGTTTGGCGGAAGGCCTCTAAATAGTCCTCTTTATCTAAAAGCTCTGCTTCTTCTAAAACCCAATCCTTATCCCTTTCCTTTTTGGCAAAAGCGGACAGATCCTTTAGCAGTTTTTCTGCTGTGAGCTTGAGACGATTGGGAATCGAAATCTCTGGGTCAAGGGAATAAAATAAATCGTGAATTTCTTCGCTCGAAAAAAGTACTTCCCCACGGAAATAAAAGGTTTTAAAAATAAGGCCTTGAGTGGACAGCTTTGCAACATATTCATCGATTAATTTTTTGTAATCAATACTGGTTTTTAAGCGAATCCCCTTTACACGCTGCTCGTATTCCGGTTCATCCATAGCAGTTAATGTATATTCAATTTGTGAATAGGCGTCTTCTACAGAGAAAGCTTTGCCAAATCGAGAATGAAGATATTGCTGATATGTCGTTTGGACCATATTGTCCTCGCCCAATTCAGGTAGTACAGTAGCAACATAGCTATTAAATAGTGGATTAGGAGAAAAAAGCATAATATTTTCCGATGTAAGTGTGTGGCGATAGCGATAGAGTAAATAAGCGACACGTTGCATAGCTGCCGAGGTTTTTCCACTGCCGGCAACGCCTTGTACAACTAAATATCGACTTTTCTCATTACGAATAATATGATTCTGCTCCCGTTGGATCGTCGCGACAATACTTTTCATTTGGGTATTGGCCGTTCCACCTAATACTTCTTGCAACAATTGATCACCAATCGTTACACCTGTATCAAACATTCCCTTTAGCTTACTGCCTTTAATGATATATTGTCTCTTCAACCTCATATTTCCTTCAATTTCGCCAGATGGTGTGCGATAGGATGCCACTCCTGGTGAATGATCATAATAAAGACTGGAAATGGGAGCTCGCCAATCAAAGATTAAAAAGTCTTCATCTTTTTGATCCATTAAAGAGGTGATCCCAATATAAATCTGCTCAACCTCTGGTTCTCCTTCCTCATGAAAATCAATCCTGCCAAAATAAGGCGATTGATTCAATTGCAAAAGTTGCTGGACTTTTTTATAGGATTGCTTATGATTTCGTTCTTGTTCGGCTAACAGTTCAGACTGCTGCTTAATGCTCGCAAAGGTCTCAATCACATCATCAGGATGATCTAAATTAATCGTGACATCCTTCCAAAAATCCCGTCTAAGCTCAATAACCCCTTCCTTTAATCCGCCCATTTGTTCCTGGAGCTTTTCAAGCTTTGCCTTAATCACCTGTTGAATCATCTCAATGCGGGCTTGCTCCCTTTGCCACTCCTCATTCCGCTTCTCCACCAACAACACTCCTTTATTGAAATTATATGCTTGACATCCCATGTGACTTGTAGTAAAATATAAGTTGGATAGATATATTTTACTTATATATAGTTTTGACGCATTCTTTAATATAGCATATCTATGGGAAAATCTCAACATGTATTAACGAAGTAGATCTAAGTAATAATCCGCGCTCTATATTGACAGAATATTCACTCATTACGACTCACTCCTAATAAGTTCCCCTTTAAGTTATTACACCTCTATCATCCTGAAGATATTAAATTTAGGAATCGCTCCACCTCTGGCAGATCATAATTTATGTTTAACTAATAACATCTTTAATAAGACTAGAAATTATTTACTCTTAACAAACGAGGTGAATGATTATGAATGCTAATTCGGTATTTAATGGATTTATAAGTAAGACTGAAATTGACCCAAAAAAGGATTATGAAGACTTATTATTAAGGGCTTATCATTTAGTAAAAGAGGAAGTCGTACAATCAAACTACTCTATAAACTATGTTCGGCTTGCACATAAAATATTTGGATATTTAGGGGACGATGGTTTAAACGAAAGAATAGAGCTAATGAAAAAATATCTACAACACGGGGGTAATCTTAATTCAAAAGAAGATACATTTTGGGCAAATTGGGAACTCATTGACAACCTTGCTCTCTTAAAAAGATATAAAGAAATGATACGAGAACAACGGCGCTTTTTAGATTGGGCAAAGGAAAACATGAAGCTCGATAATTGGATAAAAGTAATGTATGACAGTACTCAAGCGGTTGGATGGGTTCACGAAGAGCAAGAAGATGAGTGGTTTCAAATCTATTACGATTTAATGGCTAGTGTTGAGCCGACGGAACAAAATCGCCAAAACCGGGTGTTATATGTAGAAACGGCTACTGGGCTTTTTGCCTTTAATCTAAAAAGGTATGATGAGGCTTTAAAAGAAATTAAGCGCTACAAAAATATATTATCTGAAGATACTTCATGGACTGAATTCAGGAAATTTTCAATTCGGCGCATTTCTTATTTATTAGAAGTGTATAGTGGCAAAAATCAAATCGAGAAATATGATGAGACAATTAAAGAGGCTATTGCAAAAATAGAATTATATATCAAACAATACGATGAAGGATTGTCTGTCGATATTGATGAAGTATGTGATATGGCTCATGAGATTGGGACATGTCTAATGTGGGAGAAAAGGTATCAAAAGGCAATGACGTTATTTGAGTACGCAATTGAGTATCAAGGAACTGGAATCACTCACTTTTTTTATGCAATTTGTATTTGGGCAACGCAAAAAAATAGAAAAGAAACTATTCACCATTTACAATTAGCTGATTTAAAAGTTCAAGGAAATGAAGGGTTACGTTCAAGATATATTCATATGTTTTTGGAGCCACCTGAATTTGCAGATATTCGAGAAGACAATGAATTTTTATTAGTTTTTAACAAGTAATTTCGAGAGATTAATGGGATTGTTGCATAATAATAAACGTACCTTTTAAAAATAAAAAGGACAAAATCTAATAGAAAAACAATATGAAGCGAGATACCATTTCTAAATCCTCAAATGGGATACTCCCTTTCTATCATTAAAAAAGGCTGAGACATAACTAAAATGATAAGATTCAAAAACGAACAATGTATTACCTTAGCGCAGGAAATATACGTAGACTCCTGCGGGAAGTGAGAGTTCGGCAAGACCCCGAAAGGCGAAGCCTGAGGAGGCTTGCCACTCGCCCGCGGAAAGCGAAGTATATTTCCGGAGCGAGTTTTATGCACTCTAGTAATTCGTTTTTTTCTATAATGAAACCAATTATGTTCCATCTTCTTTTTTCTTTATGCCCCAGATGGTACGGCTTCATCATCAAAACGCCGCTCTAAGTTAACAAATTTATTATATTCTTTTACGAAGGCTAGTTGAACCGTTCCAACTGGGCCATTCCGTTGTTTGGCAATAATAATTTCAATAATATTCTTGTTTTCTGATTCATGATCATAATAATCATCACGATAGAGGAAGGCAACAATATCGGCATCCTGCTCAATACTTCCTGATTCTCTTATATCTGACATCATTGGGCGTTTATCTTGACGTTGCTCTACTCCCCGTGATAACTGAGATAAAGCGATCACTGGTACCTCTAATTCACGAGCAAGTCCCTTTAATTGACGAGAGATCTCAGAAACTTCCTGTTGACGATTTTCCTTCGAATTCCCACTCCCTTGAATCAATTGAAGATAATCGATTAAGATCATCCCAAGTCCATGCTCTTGTTTTAAACGGCGGCATTTAGAGCGGATCTCACCAATTTTAATACCTGGAGTATCATCAATATAAATTCCTGAATTCGATAAACTCCCCATCGCCATGGTGAGTTTGCCCCAGTCCTCATTGGTAAGTGAACCAGTTCGAAGATTTTGTGCATCAATATTACCCTCTGCACAAAGCATCCTCATCACAAGCTGTTCTGCTCCCATCTCAAGACTAAAGATCGCAACGTTTTCCTCTGTTTTCGTCCCAACATTTTGTGCAATATTCAAAGCAAAAGCCGTTTTCCCGACAGATGGGCGAGCCGCTACAATGATTAAATCATTGCGCTGGAAACCTGCAGTCATTCGATCTAACTCCGCAAACCCAGTTGGAATACCGGTTGTATCTCCTTTTCGATTATGCAATAGCTCAATATTATCATAAGCTTTGACAAGAACATCTTTTATATCTTGGAAGTCACCCGCATTTTTCCTTTGTGCCACTTCCATAATTTGTTTTTCCGCTTCATCTAAAAGAGCTTCAATTTCATCTTCTCGTGAATAGCCATCTTTCGCAATATTTGTTGCTGTTCGAATCAGACGTCGCAATAAAGATTTCTCTTCTACAATCCGGGCATAATAGCCAATATTGGCGGCGGTTGGAACAGAGACAGCCAATTCACTTAAATAAGAAATGCCCCCAACATCTTCTAGCGTTTTGGAAGCCGCTAATTCCTCTGAAACAGTGACCAAATCTACGGCTTTTCCTATTTCAGTTAGTTTCATCATGCACTCAAAAATTTTCTGATGACCGCTCCGATAAAAATCCTCCGGCAACAGAATTTCAGTTGCAAGCATCATGGAAGAAGGCTCTAGAAAAATAGCTCCCAGAACAGCTTGTTCAGCTTCAATATTTTGCGGTGGTGTCCGATCTAAAAACAACTCACTCACGATGATTCCTCTCCCCTGCTAATTACAGTCTATCTATCATTATACTATTTTTCGACAAAAGAATCCTGTTCTCTCCCAATATTCTTTTTGGGAAATCTCTTCCATTCTACCAAATTCCTTATAAGTACCGTATTCAAAAAGGAGCAAGTTCGGCTTTCAAGACGGACTTGGGCGTGTTGTGATAACTTCAGAATATATCGGTACTCAGTCGAAGCTCCGTTCGTTCGCAGTCATTTTCACCAGACTTTTGAACAACTTCTATACATTCTCTAGTTTATATAAAACATGCCTTCTTAATGGATGATCGATTTCAAGTTTTGGATGATTAAATTCTCTTACTTTTCTCATACCAATTCTTTGCATAACCTTCTCCGAATCCTTGTTTAGCAATGCCGTAAATGAATAAACCTCCGGTAGATGTAAAGTGTGAAAGGCATAGTTCAGACAGGCCTTCGCACCTTCCATCGCATATCCCTTCTTCCAAAATGGAGCATTTAATCTCCAACCAATCTCAGTTGAACCTTGGAAGTCGGTATCCATCTTGATCGTCAATAAACCAATAAAACCGATAAATTCCCTCGTTTCTTTTAACTCAACCGCCCATATTCCATATCCCTTCTCTTGAAAATGGCTTTCGAACCTAGCCACTAATTGATCTGATTCCTCTCTTGTCAGTGTGCTAGGAAAATAGCGCATCACCTGCACATCCGCATTCATATGGGCAAATGGAATTTTATCTGTCTCTTGCCATCTTCTGAAACCTAATCTTTCTGATTCAAAGTTATATTCCATTTGCAATCTCCTGCCTTTGGAGCGACAAAACCGCCTCAATAGGCCTTGAGGCGGTTTTTCACGTAATTTTACTTTTCTTCTGAAACATGCACATCTAATGTGGCATTCACATCTTGATGAAGCTTAACCTCAACTTTTGTAACACCCAATGAACGAATGGCATCATCCAATAAAATTTTCCGTTTATCTACTTTAATATTATGTGTTTTTTTCAATTCAGCCGCAATTTGCTTGCTTGTGATGGAGCCAAATAGACGGCCGCCTTCACCTGATTTTGCTGTAAGCTCCACAGTTAACTCTTCCATTTTCGCCTTTAGCTGTTTCGCTTCCTCTAATTCTTGCTGGGCTTCTTTTTGTTCCTTTTTCTTTTGATTATCTAGTGACTTCATATTTCCAGAAGTGGCCTCAGTAGCATAGCCATTTTTTATAAGGAAATTATGTGCATAGCCATCGGCGACATTTTTAACCTCGCCTTTTTTCCCTTTTCCTTTTACATCTTTTAGAAAAATAACTTTCATTCGTCTTGACTCCCTTCTAGATATTCATCAATGACTTGTTTTAGTTTTAATTCGGCTTCTACAACCTCATATCCTTCTAATTGGACAGCGGCATTGGATAAATGTCCTCCGCCCCCTAAGGCCTCCATGATGATTTGCACATTGACTTCCCCTAAGGATCTTGCACTGATCCCAACAAGGCTTTCAGTCCGCTTAGAAATGACGAAAGAGGCTGTAACTTGATCCATCGATAGTAAAATATCCGCTGCTTGCGCAATGGTCACAGGGTTATAAATTTTATTTTCTTCCGCACTAGCGATAGCAATGCCATCACGATATAATTCTGCGGTCTCAATCAATTTAGACCGCTTAATATACGTATTTATATCTTCCTTCAGGAAGCTTTGTACCATCACGGTATCAGCTCCTTGGGTCCGCAAATATGATGCAGCATCAAAGGTACGTGAACCAGTTCGAAGTGTAAAGCTCTTTGTATCAACAATAATACCAGATAATAAGGCTGTTGCTTCTAATGAATTTAATTTTTTCACTTTTGGTTGATATTCCAATAACTCTGTTACAAGCTCAGCTGTCGAGGAAGCATATGGTTCCATATAGACTAGCAGAGGCTTTTTAATAAAATCCTCGCTTCTGCGATGATGGTCCATAACCACAATTCGTTCGGTCTTCCCTAATAAACGCTCTTCAATCACAAGAGAAGGTTTATGTGTATCCACAACAACTAATAAAGTATGATCTGTTATTAATTCCATTGCTTCATCTGGACTGATGAGCTTTGAATACAGATCAGGATAATCCTTCATTTTCTCAATTAATCTTTGAACAGAAATATCAATATTGTCAAAATCAACAACGATATATCCATCAATCTGATTCAATTCTGCCGTTTTTCGAATTCCGATTGAAGCACCAATGGCATCCATGTCAGGGAATTTATGGCCCATGACAATCACTTGGTCACTTTCAACCATTAATTCCTTTAATGCATGGGAAATGACACGAGCTCGCACTCTTGTACGTTTTTCCATCGGATTGGTCTTGCCGCCATAAAACTTTACCTTACCATTTGGCAGCTTAATCGCAACTTGGTCTCCTCCTCGGCCTAAAGCCAAATCTAGACTGGATTGTGCGAGTTCTCCTAATTCGGGAAGTGAGTAATCTCCTACTCCTATCCCAATACTTAATGTCAGAGGAACATTTTCCTTACCAGTTGTTTCCCTCACTGTATCTAATATGGAAAATTTACCTGTTTCCAACTCACGAAAAATCTTTTCATTTAATATGATCACAAACCGATCAGATGATGTTCTTTTTAAAAAGATTCCATGTTCTAATGCCCAATCATTTATTAATGATGTAATAAGGTTACTTAAACCACTCCGAGCCTGGTCATCCATTCCTTGAGTCGCATCATCATAATTATCCATTACAATGATTCCGATGATATCTTTATCCTCCGCATACTGTCTTGCTAAAGCCATTTGTTCCGTCACATCAAAAAAGTAAAGTAATTTTTCTTCATGCTTCATCACGACGCGGAATTTCTGATGACGAATCGTCACAATATCGCTCTCAATATCTTGCTTAATTAATGGAATAAGCTGCTCCCCTACTTCATATAAGGAACGACCTATAAGAGAAGTCTCATTAAAACAGGAGGCCATATAAGAATTGGACCACTCAATATAATAATCATCATTAATGAGTATGATCCCAATTGGCATTTCCAACAAGGCTTCCTCTCCGACCTTTTTCACTCGATAAGAAAGGGTTTTGACATATTCCTCTCTTGCCTTCACCATCTTATTTTCCCAGAAGACAGCAAGCAAAAACAAGGCCAAGAGCATAAAAGCACCCACCAGCGCAACCCATATGTTCGTCAAGCCAATATAAATAAGCAAAACAACTGCCACGGCCATGATACCATATAGTGGATATAGCGATTTGCGCTCCTTTAAATAAAAAGGCATCCCTTCAGCTCCTTTAAAAACTTGTTCCTACACTTTAGTATTCATGCGCTGTCGCAAACTAAAACCTATATCAATTATACCTAACACACTTACAATTGAAAGCAAAAACGGTATAAAAATCGTGGCAACAACCACCAAAATCGGTATGACTATCACCCATCTTTTCACATGGGCATAGTAAAAAACAAAAGATAATCCCTGAATCACTAATAAGAATTGAAGCAGAAAGGTTGCATTCAAAATCACCATTTGAAAGTACGAATTTGTGTCATCTGTAATGAACATCGAACACAATAGGACGATTAAGTATATCCATACCAATGCTTTAGAGAAAGTTACATTACGAAAAGGACGAAATTTCGGAACTTGTACCTTTAAGCGCTTAACAATGGGAAAGTTCACAGCGATCAAAATCAGAACAGTAATAAACGCCCCACCAGCTAATATAGTGGGAGCTATTGAACCAATTAGATTCCCCATCCCCAATAGCTGTTCCCTTAATTCTGTCGATGGCGTTTGTCCCAAAGCTGTTAAGGTATCCATGTATTGATTCACAGTATTCTTAAACATTTGTTGATATTCATCAATGAAATCTAATTGGAAGAATACCTTTGCTGCAACAAATACTAATAACAAACTAAACAAAAACCCTATGCTAGAAGCAATATAAATATTTCCTTTCTTCTCATTCTTCTGTATGCCATATCCCATTATTAATCCTGTAATCCCATATAAAACTGTAATGGTTACACCTAGAACAGATCCTATAAAGAAGGAAAGAATGAAAGCAAGAACAAAAAAAAGAAGCGAATATTTCGTTGGATGCTTAGCAGCATATAAAAGAAACGGCAAAACAAAAAACAATTGCAATAGAATTGCCGAAAATGGCACATAAATGGCTATTCCAAGCATAATCGAGAAAATCGCTAACAACATAGCCCCTTCTGTTATCGTACGGGCATTTCCCACTTTGTCACCCCTCTTAATTCATATACCCTTCTATTTTACCGATGATTGCCATAACCTTCAACCTTGCCACCCTAGATTTAAAAAGAAATGGAGATCGACTTTCCAAAGGGTCATGAATGCGTTATCATTGTTCACCCAGCTATCCAACTATTATCGTGTTTGCTGCATATTCTTTTTTAAGGTTACCAAAAGAAACATTAATTAATATCCTTTTAAAAACAAGAAAAGCGCAAGGCGTCCGTCTATCGGCGACAAGCAATTGTTCCTGAAACGAAGAAGGGTAAATTTCCCCTTCTTCGTTTCAAGGTTATTTTGCGGAACATCGGTAAAGGCTCGACGTCCTGTCGAAACACCGATGTACTCATATCCTGCGAGTCTCTCACTCCTGCCGTCTGTAGCTAGACAGCACGGCGAAGGATGAGCCGATGTTGACTTACGCAAACAGAAGCTGAAAGTTTGCTGGGTGCTGGAGCTAGACGACAAAACTCAAAATTACAACTTATCCACAAGCGACAATTTTGTAATTTCCTAAAAAATAAAAAGAGCAGAAGGTTTTACCCTTACTGCCCTTTTACTTCTATCATCATTCTCCTAGTACAAATGGAAGCAATGCCATTTGACGAGCACGTTTGATTGCGATCGTTAATTTACGTTGATACTTAGCACTTGTTCCAGTTACACGACGTGGAAGAATTTTCCCACGCTCAGAGACGAATTTTTTAAGAAGATCGATATCTTTATAGTCAATATGAGTAATCCCATTTGCTGTAAAGTAACAAACCTTCCGACGTTTACGTCCACCTCTACGTCCACCAGCCATCAAGATAACCTCCTTTTTATCCAAATTCTTGTCAAAGCAACTTCCTTTTAAAAGAAGCAGCTAAATGTATTTCATTTCATCGAATCAATCTCTAAAACGGTAGATCATCATCCGAAATATCGATAGGTTCTCCATCATTTGAGAACGGATCATCATTGGATCGAGTAAAGTTCTGGTTGTTACTCTGGTTGTTGCGCTGACCCTGATTTGAACCATGGGAATAATTGGAGTTTCCCTGATCTCCTCCAAATTGGTTCCCACCAAAATCCCCTCTCCGTTCTGATGTTGAGCTTTTAGGTTCAAGAAATTGCACATTGTCTGCTACAACTTCAGTGATATATACGCGTTTACCATCTTGTCCTTCAAAATTACGTGTTTGAATTCGCCCGTCTACACCAGCCAAGCTTCCCTTTTTCAAGAAATTAGCTGCATTTTCAGCTTGGCGACGCCATGTCACGCATTGAACAAAGTCAGCTTCCCGCTCACCTTGTTGGTTCGTAAAAGTACGGTTAACAGCTAGAGTAAATGTTGCAACAGCAACTCCATTTGGAGTATATCGCAAATCTGGATCCTTCGTTAAACGACCTACTAAGACAACTCGGTTCATCATCAGAATCAACCTCTTCCCGATTTACTTCTCTTTTTTAATAAATGTTCCACGTGAAACATTTTTATTTTTCATCTTTAACAACAATATGGCGAATGATATCACCGCTGATCTTCGCAAGGCGTTCGAATTCCTGAACAGCTTCAGGAGTAGCATTTGCATGGATTAAGTGGTAAAGTCCCTCACGGAATTCCTCAATCTCATATGCAAGACGACGCTTGCCCCAATCTTTTGAATCGATGATTTCCGCACCATTTGTAGTAAGAACGCCGTCAAAACGCTCAGTAAGAGCTTTTTTAGCCTCATCTTCAATATTTGGACGGATAATGTACATAATTTCGTACTTTTTCATCGTATAGTCACCTCCCTATGGTCTATGCGGCTCTTTTATCTGAAAAGCGGAAGCGTCTTGATAGGATAAGCGGCTAAAGACGCGACGTCCTATCGTCCTCCGACAAGCAAATGTTCTTTCAACAAGGAAGTCTGTTTTTTGACTTCATTGGTGAAAGGTTATTTAACCTCGAGGAGCTTGGCGCTGCAGCTAGTCTACGATAAAGAGCAAGGAGCAATTTGCATTACTCACAATAATTCATTCTATCACAATGGCGGACAGGTTGCAATATCCCTAGCACAACCAATAAAAAAATCCGAATGAAGAAACATGATCATGTTCTTCACTCGAATTTTATGTAGCAATTAATGAATAACAACTCACTAATTTTACTTTTTCATTGTAAATTCATGGTCCCTTTTTCCAAATAATTTTGCCTCAATTCGATTATAGATTCCAATGATCCAATTAAAAATAGGCTCTAAATATCGGCTCAAGGACATAATAATCATCGTGACAAGCAAAGCAATTACTGCACCTGCTAGTACATCTGTTGGGTAATGGACACCGATGTACAGTCGGGAAATCCCCATAAAGACAGCCATAAATAGCAGAATACTCCCCCAGCTTTTCTGCTTCCAAAACAAGGCAATTGCTAATGCAAAGGCACCACCTGAGTGATTACTTGGAAAGGAAGGGTCGGTCTCTAATTTATCACTTAAAAAATTCACATCATGATTCACAAATGGTCGTGGCCTGAAATACATCCATTCAATTATTTTATTGACGCCAAGTGTAAAAATCGCAATCGTAAAAGCAAATAAAACAATTTGTCGATTTGTATCTTTATTTTTTGTTGGCACAAACCATAGAAAAATAAAAACGAGTCCAAAAAGAATCGGTCCAAATTTAGAAAAGTAAATAATGAACTGATCTAACCAATGACTTTGACCAGCAAGCTGATTGACTACTTTAAATAACTGATAATCGATATTCATGCTGTTCCCCTTCTCTAATAATCAAGAAATTTCTCATTTTGATTTTTCATTATACCATAGTGAGAAATGGCATTGGGCATTTTCCATAAAAAAACTCGGTGAGTTTTATCCTCACCGAGTCTTTGTTAAAATTCTTCTTCGTCCTCGTTTTCATACGCTTCTAAAGAGGGATTATATAATCGATCGACATCTGGTTCTTCTGCAAATTCTGTTGCAAAGTCAGTATTTCTAAAAGCTGACTCATTCCCCTCTACAACATCTTGATCAAAGAAATAGACAATACTTCCAAGTCCCGCAAGTCCAACTAAAGTATAGACAATTCGGGAAAGACCCGCAGCCTGTCCACCAAAGATCGCAGCGACTAAATCAAACTGGAATAAACCAATTAGCCCCCAATTTATGGCTCCTATAATGACTAATGCTAGCGCAATCCGCTTTAACGTTGTCATGTAAGCACACCTCTTTTATGCCAAATTGAATCAATTATTTGATTCCAGTTTATTATTTGTCTGGCGAGGTGGTTTTATACATAGATATTATCTCCTTGACTTTTCTTAGACAAAACGAAATTTATTATTGTCCAGCAACGTCACGTTTTGCAAAGAATATCCATGATAACAATAGAAAGACGACATAATACACAATCAAAATCGTTATGGAAAAGCCGAGAGACATTCCTTCTGCGATTGGCGATCCTCCATTTTCAAAATAAGGCTTCAAATTTGTATTTGAAAACAGAATGTATTTAGACCAACTATACTTAGAGAAGAAGGCGACAATCGAGTTGCCTGTGAACATAAGGAATACAGCTACTCCAATCGCCAATGTTCCGTTGCGGAAAACCGCCGAAATCATGAATGCAAATGTCGCCATCATAACTAGATTGACGATTTTGAAACCATAGCCGGAAGCAATCTCTTTAATAAGATTTAAATTAGTAAAATCAGGATTATCAGCAAAGATGTCCGTTGAAACAATTATTTCGGGATTTAGTCCTTCCACCCCGAATAGGAGCGCACCAATAATCCATGAGAAAATAAACACGAATAGTAATGTCAAAAGCGCAAACAATAACACCGATATATATTTAGACAACAGGATTTGCGTACGCGAAATTGGACGGATTAATAGCAGCTTAATCGTGCCCCATCTGAATTCCTGTGCAACAATTCCCGCTGCAACGATAATTGTAAATAGACTGACAAGCGAGAGAAGAAGTTCATTGTCCTTAACAAATTGCCAAGCACCGTATTGGGTCGGCTGAATGTTATTTTCTAGGTAATAGTTATTCTTGGTCACCCTGCTCATGTCCGGTCCGACAATAAAGTCGTCTGCATTTTCCTCAAGTTTTTTCTGGTATTCTTCGTTTTCTTTTTCCAGTTTTTTATTTTCATCTTGCATCACTTCACGCCAGTTATCTTGTTGGTATCTATCTTCAAGATCACCAACTGTCTTTGTCATCACACCTAAACCAATAATGATAACTGCCATAAAGATATACATAATCCATGTTGACTTGCGTATGTATACTTTGAATTCTTCGTTAAATACTAGTCTGAAAAATCTACTCAATGATGTTCTCCCCAATCAAATTAAAGAATTTATCTTCCAGGGAGTCGTTGGATATGTTGACCTGGTAGACATGAATGTCATTGGCAATGAGCGTCTTAACGACATTGGGCACATCCGCTTTTTCACATTTGAAGATGATTTGGCCATCTCTGGTACTTGTCTCAAAATCAAATTCTCTTTTGAGCACTTGAAGTGTCTCATTGGTAGGTTCAGATTCAATCATGATTTGCTTGAGATGTTGGTCCTCATGGTCACGTACATATTCTGTTGCAATCAATTCACCATTTTTGATGATGCCGATCCGATCGCACATCAGTTCTATTTCAGATAAAAGGTGGCTGGATATAATTACGGCAACCCCTTCTTCCTCAGCAAGCTTACGAATATATTGACGGATTTCACGAATACCGGCAGGATCAAGCCCATTTGTCGGTTCATCAAGGATAAGTATGGATGGTCTGTGAAGTAAAGCTTGAGCAATACCAAGTCGTTGCCGCATACCAAGTGAGTATCTCCCCACTTTTTCCTTGATTGGCTTTTCCATACCGAGCAATTTGACGACTTCCCATATGCGTTCCTCCGTAATGCCAGGTATCATCCGGGCAAAATGACGCAAATTCTGCAATCCACTCATAAACTGATAAAGTTCAGGATTTTCAACAATCGCACCAACATGCCGCACTGCTTCTTTGAAATCAGTCTTAATACTACTGCCACAGATCCGAATGTCCCCATTCGACAGTTTCATTAGACCAACGATCATGCGGATAGTCGTTGTCTTACCTGCACCATTTGGTCCAAGAAAGCCAAACACTTCTCCTTTGTTGACAGTAAATGAAAGATTATTAATAATTTTCCTTTTTCCGATGGTTTTCTCTACATTGATTAATTCCATCGCTGTTTCAGTCATATAAAGATTCCCCACTTTCTGTTCATTACATATACGTTTTAGAGGCAGTAAAGTTTCAATTCACATAAATTTAGTCACTATAGGAAACATACTAGAAAAGCTCCCCATTACTTCAAATCGTGAGATTTCATCTTATCTAATTCCTTTTTTCTCCTTTTTTTGAGAGTTTCTCTACCTGATGTCCAAATTGAAAGTAAAATAACTGTTCCTAACGTTAAGATAAACCAAAAATTCTTCTCACCATCTATTCCCCCTCGAAATCTCAGGTACATCATCAAGGCAACAAAACATACTGGTAACACTGCACCCCAAAATGCTTTCTCTCTTGTTGATAAAAAATGCTGAACAACCAATGTTAAAATTGATAATAATGAATTAATAATCCACCCCACTATAAGCGCCCCTTTTCTTTTTTGTATTTTTCTATAATTAATTTCGCTTCTTCCAAATTAATCCGATCATCAATCGATAGCTGTTTAATGAATTTTATAAAATCCTCATTATCAGCAGCATCATTTAATTTTATTTTTTCAATCAATCTATCCAATTTAATCCTCACTGTTGGATAAGAAACTTCATAAATTTTTGCGATCTCTTTTAAAGAACCTGAATTCATCACAAATTTCTTAATGAATTCAACATCCTCTTCATCTAAAGATAAGATCCAATTCGGCACATTTTTAATATCCACTTTGTCACCTCTCCTCACTCAATGTATAAATTTACTTTAACATAAATATAATAAAAGTTAAAGTTTAGTTTAACTTTATTAAAAAACATTGTAAAAAGTGCGAGGAGCTGACTATCGGTTACAAGCAAATAACCTGGTTCAATGAAAGGCAAAAACGCCCTTCATTTGAAAAATGAAGAACGTTTAATTTTCTATTGCCAAATTTCAAAAGGTGAACGAGTTGATTAGATTGGAAGACGATACAAGAGCGATCTATAACTAAAAGGGGGCTACGTGCACAAATGCAGCTTCATTAACGGAATTTTGGTACGTAGATGGCTCTACGCGCACAAATACAGTTTCATTAACGGAGATTTGGTGCATAGATGGTTCTACGCGCACAAATACGGATTCATTAATGAAATTTTGGTGCATAGATGGTTCTACACGCACAAAAGAAGCTTCATTAACAAAAATTTAGTGCATAGGAGGGACTATGCGCACAAAAGCGGGTTGAGAAGTTACATACTCACCTGTCCGCACTTAGCCAGTACATCGACGCTTCTGTGTGCCCCCAGGAGGCTCACTGCACGCCCCCGTAAGGCGCAACGTCTCATACTGTATTTTACAAGGCTATATTATCATTTATATTGTACAGGGGCTTTTTTACAAAAGAAATTATAAAATTGACTAAAAGATTATTCAATAAAAAAGAGTACCCGTTAGGATACCCTTATACATTAAATCGGAAATGAATAACATCCCCGTCTTTGACGAGATACTCTTTTCCCTCAAGTCTTACTTTTCCAGCTTCTCTTGCTGCTGTCATAGAACCACCTGCTAATAAATCTTCGTAGGAAACTGTTTCTGCACGGATAAACCCTCTTTCAAAGTCGGTATGTATGACTCCTGCACATTGGGGAGCCTTCATTCCCTTTTTGAATGTCCATGCGCGCACTTCTTGAACTCCAGCAGTAAAGTAAGTAGCTAGACCTAAAAGATTATAGGTAGCACGAATCAATTTATCAAGGCCTGACTCATCAATCCCTAATTCTTCTAGGAACATCGCTTTTTCATCGTCATCTAGTTCAGCCATTTCTTCTTCAATTTGTGCACAAATTACAATCACTTCTGCCTGATCTTCTTTCGCAAACGTTTTTACTTTCTGCACATATTCATTATGTTCAGGATCTTGAATATCATCCTCATTCACATTAGCCACATATAAAACAGGCTTACTTGTCAGGAGATGAAGACCTTTGACAAGCTTTATTTGTTCCTCTGTAAACTCGATCGATCTAGCAGGTTTCTCTGCTTCAAATGCTTCTTTTAATTTGGAGAGAGCCGCAAATTCGATAATGGCTTCTTTATCCTTTTGTTTCGCCAATTTTTCCACTCGACCAATTCGTTTGTCAACTGTTTCTAAATCGGCAAGAATTAATTCAAGATTGATCGTTTCTATATCGTCAATTGGGTCTACTTTGCCTGATACGTGGGTGATATCCTCACTGTCAAAGCAACGAACTACATGGCAAATAGCATCAACTTGGCGAATATGGGAGAGAAACTTATTACCAAGTCCCTCGCCTTTACTTGCACCTTTCACGATCCCAGCTATATCCGTAAATTCAAAGGCTGTGGGTACGGTCTTTTTAGGTTGTACAAGCTCTGTTAATTTTTGTAAACGAATATCAGGAACCTCTACAATTCCAACATTCGGATCAATTGTACAAAATGGGTAATTGGCAGCTTCTGCCCCTGCCTTTGTAATTGCATTAAATAAGGTAGATTTCCCAACATTCGGTAAACCTACAATCCCTGCTGTAAGGGCCATTGTTGTCACTCCTCTTTTAACTTGTCCATTCTATCGACTGCCATAAAGGTTTTCTTTACTATTTCATTCATTACCATTATAGAGAGTCCTTTTTTAAAAAACAATTTCATCATACATTATATGATTGACCAAGCTGTATGAAAACGCTCGTCGCCCAAGAGGACAGACAAGCGAGCTAAACAGCGCAGTAGGTATGTGTTTGTTCACAGTCTAAAGCATGAGGCTATTCCTCATGCTTTTCTACGATCTTTTTCATCTTTCTCATGAATTCGCGTCGAGGCAACATAACACTATGGCCACACCCCTCACACTTTATGCGAATATCCATTCCCATCCGGATGATTTCCCAACGGTTGGTGCCACATGGATGTTGCTTTTTCATTTCCACTACATCATGAAGATTGAATTCTTTTTTTTCCAATTTCTTTCCCCCTGATGAATATTTTATAATATTTTAGCAAAAGTGTATTGAAATGAACAGCTTCCTTATGATTTTTCACTTTCAATGTATAGAAAGAATATCTCTTCCGTATAATGGTACTGATTGCGAAAAGCGGAAGGCGGTAGTTTAGGGGCGACAAGCAAACGTTCCCTTCCTAGGTGCAGAGGTATTTGACCTCGATCCCCCGCCGCTGTAGCTAGACACCATCAACATTGATTACCAAATCAATCCCAAGGAAAAGGAGCTACCGGCATGAGAGAAGAAGCTTTCCTCCATATATCCAAACAAAGGGAAATTCATATTCACCATACAGATCCATTATCTACAAAATCTATTGCCGATGGGATGGTAGATTTACTTCCTCTTTATCAGCGTTCCCCGATTATCCTTGTATGTATTGGGACAGATCGTTCAACAGGTGATTCTTTAGGCCCTTTAACAGGCAGTTTTCTTCAAGAAGCTAACTTAACCCATTTCCATGTGTATGGGACATTGGATGAACCGGTCCATGCCGTAAACCTCCAGGAAAAGTTGGAATCCATTCAAACTCAATACACCAACCCCTTTATAATTGGCATTGACGCCTGTTTAGGGAGAATGAAGAATATCGGAATGATTAAAGTTGGTGCGGGACCTGTTAAGCCTGGTGCAGGCGTAAAGAAGGAGCTACCTCATGTTGGTCATATGCATATGACAGGCATTGTTAATGTCAGTGGCTATATGGAATTCTTTGTTCTACAGAATACACGGCTTAACTTAGTGATGAATATGGCTAAACAACTGGCTTCAGCCATTATTCAGGCAGATCAGATCTATACCGAGCAAAAAGGCTCGTCATCCCATCGATGGGATATGTCGGAGGAAAATTTATTATAACTCACTGGCTTTATTTTCCTCCCTTTTAATTAGTTTTTTTCTAATAAATGTAAGATTCTTTCTAAGTCTTCTGCTGATAAAAATTCAATTTCAATTTTACCCTTTTTCTTGTTTCTCTTGATTGTAACGGTTGTTCCAAACTTTTCCCGTAAATTATTTTCACTTTCAACGAGGAAAACATCCTTTTTGGGTCTTTCCTTTTTTGTTTCACGTGGAACATTTTGGTTGATTTGCTGAACTAGTTGCTCAAGCTGCCTTACATTCAGTCCCTCTTTTACAGACTTTTCCGCAATAGCTTCAATTTTTTCTTTTCTTTTTAGTCCTAATAAAGTGCGGCCATGTCCCATGGAAAGCTTCCCTTCCACAATATGGTTTTGAATATTTTCTGGCAAGCTTAAAAGGCGAATATGGTTGGCAATATATGGACGGCTTTTCCCTAACCTTTTGGCCAAATCTTCTTGTGTGAAGTCCAGTTTTTCCATCAAGGTTTGATAAGCGAGCGCCTCTTCAATGGGTGTTAAATCTTCCCTTTGTAAATTTTCAAGTACAGCCAATTCCATCATTTGCTGATCTGTAAATTCTTTGACAACAGCCGGAATTGTTTTTAGCTTTGCTGCTTTAGAAGCACGAAAACGACGCTCCCCTACAACAATTTCATATCCTTTAATATTTTTACGAACAATAATCGGTTGTAATACACCATGTTGTTTGATCGATTCTTTTAATTCCGAAATTGCCTCTTCTGAAAATACCTTTCTAGGTTGATAAGGATTGGGCTTAATTTCCTTTAATTCAATTTCTCGTACTGTTTCCTCTTCATTAACTTCTACATTTGTAAATAAAGCATTAATCCCTTTCCCAAGACCTTTAGCCATTTTCAGCCACTTCCTTTGCAAGATCTAAGTAAACCTCTGCTCCCCGTGATTTTGGGTCATATAGAATGATAGGTTCTCCATGACTCGGTGCTTCACTTAACCGAATATTACGTGGAATAATGGTTTGATATACTTTATTTTGGAAATACTTCTTCACTTCTTGAATGACCTGGAGTCCTAGATTTGTGCGTGCATCCAACATTGTTAACAACACGCCTTCAATCATCAATTCATTATTTAAATGCTTTTGTACTAAACGGACTGTGTTTAACAACTGACTCAAACCTTCTAAAGCATAGTACTCACATTGAACAGGGATGATCACTGAATCGGATGCTGTTAAAGCATTTAATGTGAGTAATCCAAGAGATGGAGGACAATCAATTAAAATATAATCATATTCATCCTTTACTTGATCTACTGCTCTTTTCAATCGTACCTCTCTTGAAATGGTCGGTACTAATTCAACTTCAGCTCCCGCTAATTGAATCGTTGATGGGACTGCAAATAACCTTTCTACAGCTGTTTGCTTAATGACCGTCTTCATATCAACATCATCAACAAGCACGTCATAGACACATTGCTGTACATCCCCTTTATCAATGCCTGAACCACTGGTTGCATTTCCTTGTGGATCTATATCTATAAGTAAAACCTTTTTTCCTATATAGGCTAAACAAGCACCAAGATTAACTGAGGTGGTCGTTTTTCCGACGCCACCCTTTTGGTTCGCTATGGAAATAATCTTTCCCAACGATTTCACCTGCCTTTTTCGTTCAAAATTGACTCATGTATTCTATTTTAACAAAAAACTCTACTAAAAACTCTTTGTAAGAAAAAAAGTTTTAAAAGAACAAAGCGCAAGCGCCCGTTTAGCGACGTACAAACTTTCATAGTAAGGATGAACAGCTAAAAACGCGCCGTCCTGGCGCAACGCTGTTCTGACCTGCATCCTGTAGGCCGCCTGAGATACAGGATACACGGCGAAGTATGAGCCGATGTTGACTTACGCAAACAGAAGCTGAAGGTTTGCTAGTCGCTAGGCGCTGGAGCTGGATGCAGACCGCCATACAAGCTAGTTTTTTATGACTTCGCTAAATCAAAAAAAAAGAGAAACTTATTAGCTTCTCCATTTACCTTAGTTTAGTAGGATTTCACTAAAAGAAAGTCCCCTTTACTTTTTAGCGCCCTTTTTCGGTATTTTAATAGTTATTTGATAGTATTCGTCAAAATCTTCTTCCTCTGAATCTAAATTGATGCCACTATCTGTGACCATGGAAAGAGATTGGCGGATTGTGTTAACCGCAATTCTCATATCTTTACTAATTGCTTTTCGCCTTGTTTTAGGTTTCTCTTTTTGTGTGAGCATTTTTACGACTTGCTCTTCCGTCTGTTTTACATTTAAATTTTTTTCGATCACCAAATTCATAACTTGGATCTGTTTTTCAACGTCTTTCAATGGAATAAGGGCTCGAGCATGCCGCTCCGTGATTTTCTTCTGTAAAAGGCCTTCTTGAATTTCTTCTGGCAGCTTTAATAAACGTAATTTATTCGCTACAGTGGATTGTCCTTTTCCTAAGCGTTGAGCTAATGCTTCTTGTGTTAAATTATGAATATCTAATAACTTTCCATAGGCGATTGCCTCTTCAATGGGTGTCAATTCTTCACGCTGTAAATTTTCAATTAATGCAACAGAGGCTGTTTCTGTATCATTTAAATTTTTAATAATCGCAGGCACTTCTGCCCATTCAAGGCTCTGAATGGCTCGATAACGCCGCTCTCCTGCAATAATTTCAAACTGATCGTCTTCTATCTCTCTAACGACAATCGGTTGAATCATGCCATGTGTTCGTATTGTTCTTGCTAATTCTTCAATCTTTTCCTCATTAAAGATTGTTCTCGGCTGAAACCGATTTGGGACAATTTTTACCGTGGGGATATTTCGGACTTCTTCTTTTTCTTCTATTTCTTCGTCCATCTCTTCTTTATCTATTGGTAATTCTTTATCCCCCATACCAAACAAACGAGAAAAAGGATGCTTCATCCTTCGACACCACCTTATAGAAACTCCCTTACAGCTGATCCCCCATAAGCCAAGGCTGTATGGGTCTATTTCTTAGCAGCTTTTTTTTGAAGGGCTGTTATGAACGCTTTTTTCTCACATAAAGCGGACTTTAATCCTCCTTTAATAAGGAGCACAGATTAATTTCGCAATTGCCTATTGGCAGGCTTAGTATGTCGACGTTCTGTCGCTTTGCCTGTACTAGTTGGCAACACCTTTGTGACCTACTTCCTGTAGGACCGAATCAGTCGGGTATTTGACTTTCAATTTAAATCCAGATAAATGTCACTATACCATATCATTCTATCTTTTTTGGACATTTCCTGCTTTATTTCCCTATTCTAAAGGCATTTTATTTGGAGTTCCAGGTTTCCTTGGGTACTTTTTTGGTGTGGTTTTTATTTTATCAATCACAATAATGCTCCGCTCACTTTTTTCGATCGGTAATTCAAATGAATGGATAGCGGTTGTTTTTCCCCCTAATTGTTTAATCGCTTTTTCTGCCACTTGCAGCTCCTCTTCCGCATTAGCTGCCTTCATCGCAACAAAGCGCCCGCCTTGTTTGACAAGCGGCAAACATAATTCGCTTAACACAGACATTCTTGCTACAGCTCTTGCCATTACCATATCATATTGGGCACGGAATGATTGATTTTGAGCAAAGGTCTCAGCTCGATCATGATAGAAATATGTATGTTTCAAATGTAGCTCTGCTGATAGATGCTCTAAAAAGCGTATTCTTTTTTGTAAAGAGTCAACAATCGTAATGTTCAGCTCGGGAAAACAAATTTTTAAAGGAATACTAGGAAAACCAGCTCCTGCTCCTACATCACAAATACGGATGGGCTCTTTAAAGTCCATAAAGAAAGCGGCACTAATCGAATCATAAAAATGCTTTAAGTAAACTTCCTCCCGATCTGTGAGCGCCGTTAGATTCATTTTATCATTCCATTCAACCAATATTTCAAAATATTGCTCGAATTGATTAAGCTGAAGGGAATTTAGTTGAATCCCCTTTGACGCCAACATACTGACAAATTGATCCACATTCATATCAATTCATTCCTTATCTATTAGGCCTAATCCTAACACTAATTAAATTTATTTCCTATCTTCCAAGATATAGGCTGGAACGCACTAACCACCTGGTGTCTTAGACGTTCCAACCTTTAATAGCTTTGTTATTGTGCCGCATTCTCTGCTATTTTTGCAATTTTTCCTTGTTCAATGTAAACGAGCAAAATCGAAATATCAGAAGGATTGACTCCTGAAATACGCGAAGCTTGGGCAATGGATAACGGGCGAACCTTCATTAGTTTTTGCCGTGCTTCTGTCGCAATTCCATTAATGGCTTCATAATTAATCTGTTCTGGAATCTTCTTGTTTTCTAACTTTTTTAGCTTTTCTACTTGCTGTAGTGATTTTTCAATATAGCCTTCATATTTAAGTTGAATTTCAACCTGTTCAATCACATGCTTTGGTAGCTCTTCTTCTAATGGTATCAATTCAATGACCTTTTGATAAGACATTTCTGGACGTTTGACCAAATCTGCTGCACGAATACCATCTTTTAAAGGACTTCCGCCTGCTTCCTGAATCACGGCTTGTGTCTTTTCATTTGGTTTAATAATCGTTGAACGGAATCGCTTGATCTCCGCAGCAATCGCTGATTTCTTATTGATAAATGTTTCATAGCGCTTCTCAGGAATAAGACCAATTTGATGACCTAACTCTGTTAAACGGAGATCTGCGTTATCATGACGAAGCAATAGACGATACTCCGCTCTTGATGTCAGGAGTCTGTATGGCTCATTCGTTCCTTTTGTCACTAAATCATCAATAAGGACACCAATATAAGCGTCCGAGCGACTTAAAATGACCTCATCTTCTCCAAGCACCCGCCTTGCTGCGTTAATACCAGCCATAATTCCCTGAGCGGCTGCTTCTTCATAGCCAGATGTCCCATTAATTTGACCAGCTGTGTAAAGATTTTTAATCTTTTTTGTTTCCAATGTTGGCCACAATTGTGTTGGTACAAGGGCATCATACTCAATCGCATAGCCCGGGCGCATCATTTTAGCATTTTCTAATCCGGGCACAGTTGTAATTAATTGATGCTGCACTTCCTCAGGAAGACTAGTAGATAAACCTTGCACATAGACTTCATTTGTATGTCTTCCTTCAGGTTCTAGGAAGATTTGATGTCTCGGTTTATCGTTAAAACGAACTACTTTATCCTCAATCGATGGGCAATAACGGGCACCCGTTCCCTTAATCATACCGGAAAACATTGGAGAACGATGCAAGTTTTCATCAATCAATTGATGCGTTTGTAAATTCGTATACGTTAGCCAGCATGGCAACTGGTCTGTTATAAATTTCGTTGTTTCATAGCTAAAGGCTCGGGGTTCTTCATCCCCAGGTTGGATCTCTGTTTTACTATAATCAATGGTTTTGCTATTAATCCTTGGCGGTGTTCCTGTTTTAAACCGCTCCATTTCAAAACCAAGCTCTTGTAAATATTCTGCCAGTTTAATCGATGGCTTTTGATTATTTGGACCACTTGAATATTTCAATTCTCCTAAAATAATTTCACCGCGTAGGAAAGTACCTGTCGTAATCACGACAGTTTTTCCTCGGAAGATCGCACCTGTATGAGTGACAATCCCTTTACATACACCATCTTCCAAAACTAGTTCATCCACCATCGCTTGAAGCAAGGTAAGATTTGGTTCACTTTCTAATGTATTTTTCATTTCTTGTTGGTATAGCGTCTTATCTGCTTGTGCTCGTAAAGCTTGCACTGCCGGGCCTTTTCCTGTATTTAACATTCTCATTTGAATATATGTTTTATCGATATTTTTAGCCATTTCTCCGCCAAGTGCATCGATTTCTCGGACGACAACCCCTTTAGCTGGTCCCCCAATGGAAGGGTTGCAGGGCATGAATGCGATCATATCAAGATTCAGTGTCAGCATGAGTGTTTTCGCACCCATTCTGGCAGCCGCCAGACCCGCTTCACATCCGGCATGGCCTGCTCCGATCACAATGACATCATATTGGCCTGCCTCATATTGTTGCATATCATTTAATCCTCCTTAGTATTTGTGATTGATCTATTTTAACAGTAAACATTAAGTCTTAAAAATTTTATTCTCAACACAAGGCTGCTAGTTACTGGTCAAAACGGGCGAGCCTGTGTTTTTCTTATTGTCTAGCTACAGCGCCTAGCGACTAGCAAATTTACGGCTTTCTCCTACGATAAGTCAACATCGGCTCATCCTTCGCCGTGTTTCCTTTATCTCGTCGAAAGTCTTTAAATTTGTACGTCGCTAAGCAGGCGCCTTCGCTTTTCTTTATTTCCCTAAGCAAAATTGGGAGAAGAGTTGGTTGAGTAGGCTTTCTTCTACGGTGTCACCGATGATTTCGCCTAGCAGGTCCCATGTACGTGTCAGGTCAATTTGGATGATGTCAATCGGCGTACCTATGTCAATCCCTGTCAGTACATCTTCGATTGCCTGTAATGCTTGGTTTAAGAGGGCGATATGGCGGCTGTTAGATACATACGTCATATCGCCTGCTTCTACATGCCCTTGGAAGAACATTTCCGCAATGGCTTGTTCTAATGTATCGATTCCCTCATCCTCTAATAAAGAAGTAGTCACAAACGGATAATCCTTTGCTAGTTTCCTTACCTCATCCAAATCGATTTTTTGTGGTAAGTCTGTTTTATTTGCAATCACAATGACGTCCATTCCTTCTACTGCTTGAAACAATTGCCGATCTTCTTCAGTAAAATCTTCTGCTGAATTTACAACGAATAATATTAGATCAGCCTTTTTTAATACTTGCCGCGATCTTTCTACACCCATTCTCTCGACGATATCCTCTGTTTCTCGAATCCCAGCGGTATCCACTAACCTCAAAGGAACGCCGCGAATATTGACATATTCCTCAATCACGTCTCTTGTCGTTCCCGGAATATCCGTCACAATCGCCTTGTTTTCCTGAACAAGACTATTTAATAAAGAAGATTTCCCTACATTCGGTCTCCCAATAATGACAGTCGATAATCCTTCTCGTAGAATTTTCCCTTGATGTGAAGTTTGGAGAACATCCTGGAGCTGATCTCGAATATAGGTAGCCTTCTCTAACAATAAGCGATGCGTCATTTCTTCGACATCATCGTATTCTGGATAATCAATATTTACCTCCACATGTGCTACAACTTCTAGGATTTCTTGGCGTAGTGTGGAGACCAATTGCGATAAGCGCCCTTCCATTTGACCTAATGCTACGTTCATCGCCCGATCTGTCTTTGCTCTTATTAAATCCATAACTGCCTCTGCTTGAGATAAATCGATCCGTCCATTTAAAAAGGCACGTTTTGTAAACTCTCCTGGTTCTGCCAATCTTGCCCCAGTCGTCAACACGAGCTCTAGGACACGATTTACCGATACGATTCCACCATGACAATTGATCTCTACAACATCTTCTCGTGTGAATGTCTTAGGTGCCTTCATCACACTAACCATAACTTCCTCTACCAATTCATTTGATTTTGGATCTACAATTGACCCATAATGAATTGTGTGGGAAGGTACTTCTGCTAATTTCTTCTTCCCCCCTGCGGAGAATAGTTGATCGGCTATTTTGACCGCATCTTCCCCGCTTAGACGAACAATCGCAATTGCTCCCTCTCCCATTGGTGTGGAAATCGCTGCAATCGTATCAAACTCCATTAATCACACCTCTTTTCTACCTCTTACTTCTTTATAGAGGGTGTTCAAAAAGTCCGGTAAAAATGACACTGCGAATTTCTTCGTTGGCTTGCCTCTCTGCTGCTCATGTATCTACATGCATACATTCCGCTGCTCAAGGCTACGCCGCCTCGAACTTCTTGGTCCTTTTTATCCTCCTTTTTGAACACGTACTTTTATAAAAAAATCGCATATCCTATGCGCTACTCTTACTAAAAATGCTTTCCCCAAATAACTAGAATAGCAAATTTTCGTTATCCACAAAAGTTTTTTATTATTCGAACAAAAAACTATCCACAGAATAAAAAACACTCTATTCTTTATTTTAACTTATCCACATGTGAATAACAATAACCCGAATCACTAGAATCTATTTCCATTGCTGTCCACAATAAGATGAAAATATTCCTCCTTTTTCTAACATCATCTAACCCGTCAAAAAAAGACCTGGTACGATACCAAGTCTTTGAACTTTATTCCAAAAATCGCAGCAAATCTCCATATATAATTTTGTCTGAGTCATTTAATTCCTGCTGGACAGCAGAAAAATAAGGCGAACAGAAATTTCTTTTTACTTTCTTGCCTGTTTCTTTTGCATAACATGTATGATCAATATAGGAATATTGGTCTGTCGTAAAGGACCCATCCCTAAAGGCGACAAAGCGCTTTTGATCTTCCATAAGTAAACTTTTGCCAAATGATAAAGCCTCATCCGATTCTGATACTCCTAACAAATCGAAAATCGTAGACCGTAAATCAACTTGGCCCCCAACAGTCGTTATCTCTTGACCATCGATACCGGGAATATGAATCAATAAAGGCACCTTTTGTAATTCCATATCATCATTTGGTGTGATTTCATGGTCAAGCACCTCACCAAGTGCATCATAATAACTTTTAGAAATACCATAATGATCTCCAAACAACACAAAAATACTATTGTCATATATTTCTGATCCTTTTATTTCATCAAAAAATGTCTTAATGGCTTCATCTTCATACCGGACGGTTGTAAAATAACGATTCACCATTCCCTGATCTGTATCGGGTTCTGAGATCAGCTGATCCTCAGGATCCAGCAAATATGGGAAATGATTGGTTAACGTTAAAAATTTTGCATAATAAGGCTCTGGCAGTTCTGATAAATACGGAATCGATTGTTGGAAAAAGTCAATATCCTTTAAACCATAATTGATGGAATTTTCCTCGGTCACCTCAAAATCCTTTTTAGAGAAAAACCGATCATAACCAAAGGATTCATAAGCAACTTCTCGATTCCAAAAAAAGGCATCATTCCCATGAAAACTGGCGGAATAATAATCGTGTTTCTTTAAGACTTTTGGTAATGACACAAAGTGATTGTTCGTTTTTCTTACAAAAACAGATCCTCCTGATAATGGATATAACCCATTATCTAAAATAAACTCCGCATCGGATGTCTTTCCTTGCGCGGTTTGGTGATAAAAATTTGGAAAATAGAGGCTCTCCTCCTTCAATTGATTTAAATAAGGAGTAACTTCCTGCCCATCAATTTCCTGGTCAATTACGAATTCTTGAGTTGATTCCAAAAAGATGACAATCACATTTTTGCCGCTCGCTGCACCATGATATTCAGATACGGAATCTTGCCCTTGCTTACCCTTTACATAACTGGCAATTTCCTCTATTTCGCTACTATCTGCAAGCACACTTTTCATAGAGGACGTTGAGTTTTGGTAAATATCAAAAAGATGATATGAATAAAGGCCTAAAGATTTGACAATTAACTCTTTATCATAGGATTGATTCCAAAAGCCAGAATGAAAAAAGCAGGAAGCAACAATCGGAACAATGACAGCAATACCCACCACACCTCGAACCACTCTTTTCCGAATAGTAAGAGCGTAATCCTTCAATACCTGTTGCTTCGCTAAAAAGATGAGCACAATGCAATCTAAGAATAAAAACACATCATAAAACTTGACCAATTCCAATGTACTTTGGCTTAAACCGCCTACATTTTTAAATTGAAACAGAACTGGCACCGTTACAAAATCAATGTAAAAGCGATAATAAAGTACATTCCCATATAATATGGCGGTTAAGAGAAAATAAACTGCTATACTTATTTTGCTTCGATTTTTTTTGAACAAAAAGCCAAAACTGAAAATCACTAAAAGTGACGCTAATGTCGTCGCTTCTAATAAAAATGCTTCCCAAAAAGATTGGATATGAATATGAAAGCACCATTTATACAGAATTGAAATTTTGATCCATAAAAGTAGCACCGCAATCAGGAATAGCCAAAAATCTTTATTTTTTTCTGATGGGGCTTTCTGAATCATGTATGTCACCATCCATTTCTATCCAATTCATTACAACTATCTTATCATCATCTCTAAGTGAAAAAAAGAACATCCGCTAACATATTAGCAGATGTTCCCTCTTGAGCGGTTCAAAAATTTGGTTTAATGACAATATGACGATTAGGCTCATGACCATCAGAAACTGTCTGAACTTTTTTATGTCCCGCTAATGCTGTATGAATAATTTTTCGTTCAAAATTAGGCATAGGTTCAAGTTTTACAGGCTTTTGTATTTGAATGGCCTTTGAAGCAAGACGTTCAGCCAATTGAATCAATGTTTGTTCCCTTCGATCCCGATAATTTTCAGGGTTCAAAATTACCGTAATATAAGGATCCGCATGGCGGTTTGCGACAAGCTGGGCTAGATATTGCAATGAATTGATCGTTTGTCCTCTTTTTCCGATCAAAAGTCCCATTTTTTCACCTGTTATTTGCAAAATAACATATCTTTCACCTTTTTGTTCTACTTCAATTTCAGCTGATATCCCCATACTCGCTAAAATCATTTTTACATAATCCACGGTTGTTTCAATCGCTGTCGGTTTTACTTTTACCTTTACAATCGCTGGTTTTGCACCAAATAAACCAAGTAATCCCCTTTTTCCTTCGTCCACAATGGTGATTTCTGTCCGATCTTTTGTTGTATTTAGTTGAGCCAATGCGGATCCTACTGCTTCTTCAACGGTTTGTCCAGTAGCAGTGATTTCTCTCACTTTTTAGCTCCCCTCACCTTTCCTTTATTAGTATTCGTTAGGTTATTAGTCTGAATTGCTGGTGGTTTAATAAAATACGTTTGCACGATCATAAATATATTCCCGACCACCCAATATAAAGCTAAAGCTGCTGGGAAATTAATCGCAAAAATTAAAATCATTACCGGCATGATATAAAGCATCATCTGCATCTGCGGATTTGCACTACCAGTTCCAGCCATCATTATCTTTTGCTGCAAGAAGGTTGTAATTCCGGCGATAATCGGTAATAGGTATAGTGGGTCCGGGGCTCCTAAATCAAACCAAAAGAAGTCTCCACCTTTTGCAATCCCCTCTGTTCGAATAATCGCCTGGTAAAATCCGATTAAAATTGGCATTTGAATTAGAAGCGGAAAACAGCCTGCCAATGGATTCACCTTATTCGTTTGAAAAAGCTTCATTGTTTCCTCTTGTAGCTTCTGTTGCGTCTTTTGATCCTTGGAACTATATTTTTCCTTCAACTTCTGCATTTCTGGTTGAATCGCTTGCATTGCTTTTGAATTTTTCGTTTGTTTAATCATTAAAGGTAGAATCGCCAGACGAATTAGTATGGTTACAACAATAATAGCTAGTCCATAACTATTTCCGAAAAACTCCGCAAAAAATGTAATCACGCTTGATAAGGGATAAACAATATATTTACTCCATATTCCCGTACTTTCTGCTGTAATATAATCAGGGTTATCGATAGTAGAGCACCCTGCTGCCAGCAATACAACCAATAACAGTACTGACATCCATAATATTCTCTTTTTCAAGCCTAATATCCTCCTGTTTTCGTTAAGCATTCATCTATACTAATGTTCTTTGGCTATTTTACCATTTTTATAAGCATAAGTTGTGAAAAAAATGGGCTTTTTATTTATTTTTCTAACCTTTCTAGAACTTTTCCAAGCCTCAGTACATGTTGTAAGCTTTTTTTCGTTTGATGAAAGTCCATTTCTGCTACTGGCTTTCTTGCAATAATCACATAATCATTTCCTGTTTTAATCTGTGGGCTAAATTCATGAAACGCTTGTCTTATATAGCGCTTTATTTCATTTCTCTTTACCGCATTGCCAACCTTTTTACTTACAGAGAGGCCTATTCTGAAATTTTCTTGCTCTTCTTTTTTTAATATATACACAACAAACTGTCGATTGGCTACTGACTTGCCTTTTCTAAAAACAGCCTGGAAATCATCATTTTTTTTGATTCTGAATCCCTTTTTCATTCCTTCACCCACAGTATCTGTCTTTTCAAGTTAATGTACCAATCCTTGCTCCGTTCCTAGATAGAGCTAGAATCTAAAAAAAGACCACTGAGACGTTTCAGTGGTCTACGCTGATAACACTTTTCTTCCTTTACGACGACGAGCAGCTAAAATTCTACGACCATTTTTCGTGCTCATACGTTGACGGAATCCGTGTACTTTGCTTCTTTTTCTTTTATTTGGTTGAAATGTTCTTTTCATTCATGACACCTCCTCGAGGTTAAAGAGGATGTTTAAAAAGTCCGGTAAAAATGACACTGCGAGATAATGGATCTCCAACTTCCGAAATCACCAACAACACGCGTAAGTTCGCTGACTCGTTTTTCCGTTGCTCAAAACTACGCCGCCTCGAACTTCTTGGTCCTTTTTATCCTCCTTTTTTAACACACACTTAAAAAATTTCGCTAGCAGACATACTAAATAAGTATAAATAGATGACCTTTTATTGTCAAGAGGGCAGCAAAAAGTTCAACATAAAGCCATTATGTAAGATATATTCCAGATTTTTTTAAAAGTATATTCGATAGACAATCTTACTTTATCCCCAGTGTTGTCTTTGGTTATTTTTCCCCTCTTTTTCTGGATGTGGATAATTTCGACACATTTTTTTATTATCCACAACAGATATCGACAAGTTTTTCACAAACCAACGGCCTGTGGGTAACTTTCATCCACTTATATTGTGCTTTGTGGATACTTCTTCCTACACATTGATTAGTTCATGTTTATTTGATATGATTATGTTGTTTTCACTCTGGATACATTTTTATCGTTTATTACATTATCCACAGTTGTGGATATCTTGTGGATATATTATCCACCCCTTCTGAATAAACTTGTCCACAATGAGTGGAAGATGTCGAAAACCGCTTTTCTTCTTATATATATATTTACCCACATTCATAGCAATGTATATTTATACTTTAACCTAAAATTTAAGGTACGCAGTTATATAACAGCAGTGTTGACCTATTGCAAGGGAGGTAGAAAGTTGGAAAACATAGCTGAGCTTTGGGATCAGGTTTTATTAAGTATTGAAAAAAAAGTAAGCAAACCCAGCTTTGATACATGGTTGCGACTTACGAAAGCTCATAAGCTCCAAGGGGATACAATGGTGGTGACAGCGCCTAATGAATTTGCAAGAGATTGGCTAGAAGGTCATTACACAGAATTATTGGCTGGTCTCCTCTATGAAATTATTGGTGAAGAATTATATGTGAAATTCATTATCCCTCCTGATCAAGAGGAAGAAAGCAAACAAGCTCCCACGATTCAAAAAGTGGAAAAGAAAGAGTCTGTAGATGTCTATCAAAATATGCTGAATCCCAAATATACGTTTGAAACTTTTGTCATTGGTGCCGGAAATCGCTTTGCTCACGCCGCATCATTAGCCGTAGCAGAAGCACCAGCAAAGGCCTACAATCCTTTGTTTATCTATGGTGGTGTTGGAATGGGAAAAACCCATCTTATGCACGCAATTGGGCATTATATTGTCGAGCATAAACCAGACGCCAAAATTGTTTATCTCTCATCAGAAAAATTTACAAACGAATTTATTAATGCAATTCGTGACAATAAAGCGGTCGATTTTCGCAATAAATACCGTAGTGTCGATATTCTATTAATAGATGATATTCAATTCCTTGCCGGAAAAGAATCAACACAGGAAGAATTTTTTCATACATTCAATACTCTTCATGAAGAGAGTAAGCAAATTGTCATTGCAAGTGATCGACCGCCAAAGGAGATTCCAACCCTAGAGGATCGATTGCGTTCCCGTTTTGAATGGGGATTAATCACTGATATTACCCCACCAGATTTAGAAACAAGGATCGCTATTTTACGAAAAAAGGCGAAAGCAGATGGATTAGATATTCCGAACGAAGTCATGCTCTATATTGCGAACCAGATTGATACGAATATAAGGGAATTAGAAGGAGCCCTTATTCGCGTTGTCGCTTTTTCTTCTCTTATTAACAAAGATATTAATGCTGATTTAGCTGCAGAAGCTCTAAAAAGTATTATTCCTGGAGCTAAACAAAGGGAAATTACAATTCTTGATATCCAAAAAATGATTGGTGCCGAATATAATGTTAAGCTTGAAGATTTCAAGGCAAAGAAAAGAACGAAGTCAATTGCTTTTCCTAGACAAATTGCCATGTACTTATCTAGAGAGCTTACAGATTTCTCCCTGCCTAAAATTGGAGAGGAATTTGGTGGTAGAGATCATACCACTGTCATTCACGCACATGAAAAAATTTCCAAGCTTGTAGAATCAGATTCTAATTTTAAAAGTAAACTAGAGGAAATTCAGGCTTCATTAAAGAATTCATAATGGGGATGTTGTGTATAACTATCTTGCTTTCGTACACAATTTTTCCACATGTGAATAACCGATGAAATCTAGTCATACACAGACTTATCCACATATCAACAGGTACTATTACTATTATTACTATTTTTTTATTATTAATAATTAATATTATGTCCTTAAAATTTTTTGATGACTGGGAGGCAAAGCATGAAGTTTATCATTCAACGTAACCGACTAATCGATAGTGTTCAAGATGTAACAAAAGCCGTATCTTCAAGAACGACGATCCCGATATTAACGGGAATCAAAATGATTGCAACAGAAGAGGGGCTAACTTTTACAGGAAGTGACTCTGATATTTCCATTGAATCTTTTATTCCAAAAGAGGAAAACGGGGATGAAATTGTCGAAATACAAGAAACAGGTGGAATTGTTTTAAATGCAAAGTTTTTTTCAGAAATCGTTCGTAAATTACCTATGGATACAGTCGAATTTGAAGTATCTAATCATCAACAAACAATTATTCGTTCAGGATCAGCCGAATTTAATTTAAATGGTTTAGATCCAGATGAATATCCATATTTACCACAAATACCTGAAGAACATATTTTTTCTTTACCAGCTGATTTGTTAAAAACCCTAATCAGACAAACGGTTTTTGCTGTGTCCACCTCAGAAACACGACCGATCTTGACAGGTGTAAACTGGTTAGTGGAGAGCAATACTTTAAGGTGCACAGCAACAGACAGCCATCGTCTTGCGATGAGAACTGCGCCTATAGAGGGAGCAGGAGAGAATTCATTTCAAGCAGTCATCCCCGGAAAAAGTTTAGTAGAATTAAGTAAAATTTTGGATGGCTCTAACGATTTGGTTGATATTGTGATCACAGATAATCAGGTCTTATTTAAATTTAAAAATCTATTATTCTTTTCTCGTTTGTTGGAAGGTAATTATCCAGATACATCTAAATTGATTCCAACAGAATATAAAACTGAATTGATTTTGCCTTCTAAAGACTTCCTACATGCAATTGATCGTGCTTCTTTATTAACTCGAAGTGACCGGAACAATGTCGTGAAATTAACGACGATGGAGGGGAAGAAGATTGAAATATCGTCTACCACACCTGAAATCGGAACGGTTGTTGAGCAGATCAATACGGAATCGATTGAGGGAGAAGAGCTCAAAATCTCATTTAGTGCAAAATATATGATGGATGCTTTAAAAGCAGTAGAAGGAACAGACATCAAAATTAGATTTACAGGGGCTATGCGTCCCTTCATCATCCAAGCTGTACACGATGATACGATTTTACAATTGAATATGCCTGTTAGGACATTTTAATAATTTTCAATAATCCTGCCACTTGGCGGGATTTTCCTTTTGCATAATCAGAACAGCATTACCATAGGACCTATGTCTTCAGCTATTCTTCTGACTTTCCTTTGTCTTCTCGCGTTTCTTTTAGTAAAATAAAAGGAGTGATTATTCGGAAATGAGTGAGCGATATGGAAAATGAAGTGAAGATTGATACTGACACGATCACGTTAGGCCAATTTCTAAAGCTAACAGATCTAATATCTTCGGGTGGAATGGCGAAATGGTTCTTAAGTGAGTATGAGGTTTGGATTAATGGAGAGCAGGACCAACGGCGAGGGCGTAAACTAAGGATTCATGATAGAATAGAGATTAAAGGGATCGGCATCTTTACAATTGTTTAGGAGGTTTACTGCCTTCCTTCAAAAAGGAAAGCCTTATGCCAGAAATTGGTTGTTCTCGCTTTTTACAAAGGATGGGGAAATAAAATGCTTCCTTAGGATCGCTTCTGAACTTGGTGTAGGAGCTATTCAGCTTCCGGTGCCGCGCTTTTCTTAGTTAAAGGATGTTGCCTTTCATGTATATTGAAGAGTTGGAATTAGTTAATTTTAGGAATTATGAGAGCCTTCAGCTGAACTTCGAAAATAATGTTAATGTGATTTTAGGAGAGAATGCTCAAGGGAAAACAAATATGATGGAATCAATCTATGTATTAGGAATGGCAAAATCCCACCGTACGTCAAATGATAAAGATTTGATCCGTTGGGACTCAGAGTATGCTAAAATAGAGGGTAGGATAGAAAAACGTCATGGAACTGTTCCTCTAGAACTAACAATTTCTAAAAAAGGGAAAAAAGCTAAATTTAATCATATCGAACAGAAGAAATTAAGCCGTTATATTGGAAATATGAATATTGTCATGTTTGCGCCTGAAGATCTCCACCTTGTTAAGGGGAGCCCACAAATAAGGCGTCGTTTTATTGATATGGAAATTGGCCAAGTTTCTCCAGTTTATTTACATGATATGAATCGTTTTCAAAAGGTATTACAACAACGAAATCATTTTTTAAAACAATTGCAAGCAAGAAAGAATGATGATAAAACATTTTTACATGTTTTGAATGAACAATTTGCAGCAGTAGCAATCAAAGTCATGCAAAAACGCTTTGAGTTTATTCGTATGCTAGAAAAATGGGCACAACCGATCCATGAAGGAATATCACAAGGAAAAGAAAAGCTTGAAATTCGCTATAAACCATCCATTGAGGTATCGAATGAAGTAGATTGGTCAAAGATGATAAAAGGATTAGAGGAAAAGTTTGCCTCTTTAGAACAAAGAGAGATTGACCGGGGAATTACTTTAATTGGTCCCCATCGGGATGAAATTGGTTTTCTTGTGAATGGACGGGATGTTCAAACATTTGGTTCACAAGGACAGCAGCGAACAACCGCTCTTTCAGTGAAATTAGCTGAAATTGACTTGATTCATTCTGAAATTGGTGAATATCCCATTCTCCTTCTTGATGATGTTTTATCAGAATTGGATGATTATCGCAGAACTCATCTTCTCAATACAATTGAGGGAAGAATTCAAACTTTTGTTACGACCACAACAGTAGATGGCATTGACCATCAAACCCTAAGGGATGCAACTACCTTCATGGTGCGAAATGGCGAAATTGAAAGAGAGAAATGAGGTGAAGGAATGTATGTTCATGCTGGAGAAGATATTATGATTCGATCGAATGAGATCATTGCGATTTTGGAAAAGGAGACAGTTGAATATTCTGTTGAAATCCAAAAGTTTTTGCAGCATAAAGAAGATTTAATTATTAATCTAGCCAATGGAGATTTTAAATCTTTGATCATTACAGAACCTCATATTTATTTCTCTCCTATAGCCTCATCAACTTTACAAAAACGGTTGTTGGATATGCAGGACCATGGGTTAATGATATAAATGTTTTGTCAGGTAAGGAATGTTCAAAAAGTACGGGGAAAATAGCAGGCGACTTCATAACAGAATGCGCTAGTGTCGGCATCACAACAAATATTTATGGTGGGACAAGTAATCATAGTCCTAACTCGTTGCGATTTAAGCCGATCCATCTCTTTTTGCCCTTCTTTTTGAACAGATATCAATAGGCAAAATTGATTGAAAGAGCAGGTGAGTTTTTTGACAATGGACCACAAAGAAGTTCAAAATCAATTATACGATGAGCATCAAATACAAGTGCTTGAGGGCTTGGAGGCTGTTCGAAAACGGCCAGGAATGTATATAGGCTCTACTAGTTCAAAAGGACTTCATCATCTAGTATGGGAAATTGTAGACAATAGTATTGACGAAGCCTTGGCGGGCTATTGTGATGAAATTAATCTAGTAATTGAAAAAGATAATAGTATAACCGTAACGGATAATGGCCGTGGAATTCCAGTTGGGATTCAGGAAAAAATGGGGAGACCAGCCGTCGAGGTTATTTTAACGGTTCTTCATGCTGGAGGAAAATTTGGTGGAGGCGGATATAAAGTATCCGGTGGACTCCATGGGGTAGGAGCTTCTGTTGTAAATGCTCTATCATCTGTGCTTGAAGTATATGTCCATTTGAATGGAAAAATTCATTATCAAAAATATGAGCGCGGTGTACCTGCTTGCGATTTGAAGGTGATCGGCGAGACAGACCATACGGGAACGATTATTCGTTTCTCCCCAGATCCCGAAATTTTTAAAGAAACAACTGAATATGACTTTGATACATTAGCTACTCGTACAAGAGAATTAGCTTTTTTAAATAAAGGATTAAAATTAACCATTGAAGATAAGCGTGAAGAAGGCAAAAAAAGTGAATATCATTATGAGGGCGGCATTAAATCATATGTTGAATATCTGAATCACTCTAAAGAAGTCCTTCATGAAGAGCCTGTTTACATCGAAGGTGAAAGAGAGGAAATCATCGTTGAAGTAGCTCTTCAATATAACGATGGATTTACTAGCAGTCTCTATTCATTTGCCAATAATATCCACACATATGAAGGTGGTACTCACGAATTTGGTTTTAAAACAGCCTTGACAAGGGTTATTAATGATTATGCAAGACGAAATAATATATTCAAAGATAATGATAGCAATCTTTCGGGAGAGGATGTTCGCGAAGGATTAACAGCTATTATTTCGATTAAACACCCTGAACCCCAATTTGAAGGCCAAACGAAAACAAAACTAGGGAATTCAGAGGTACGAACGATTACAGACGCTCTCTTTTCTGAGCATTTTGCGAAAGTTTTATTAGAAAACCCTGTACTCGCTCGGAAAATTGTCGACAAAGGCTTAATGGCTGCAAGAGCGCGTGATGCGGCGAAAAAAGCACGAGACCTAACGAGAAGAAAAAGTGCTTTGGAAATCTCTAATCTACCTGGAAAGCTATCAGACTGCTCTTCACGAGACCCAAAAATTAGTGAATTGTATATTGTTGAGGGGGATTCAGCTGGAGGGTCTGCCAAGCAGGGACGGGATCGCCATTTCCAAGCTATATTGCCTTTAAGAGGGAAAATCCTCAATGTCGAAAAGGCCCGATTGGATCGAATCCTTTCCAATAATGAAATCCGAACCATTATTACGGCTCTTGGCACAGGGATTGGCGAAGAGTTTGATATTGCTAAGGCCCGTTATCATAAAGTGGTTATTATGACAGATGCGGATGTGGATGGAGCTCATATCCGAACATTATTATTGACATTTTTCTATCGTTTTATGAGACCTTTGGTTGAAGCGGGATATGTGTATATTGCTCAGCCGCCTTTATTTAAAATTTCCCAAGGAAAAAAAGATTATTACGTTTATTCAGATAAAGAATTGGATGAAAAGCTAGTAGAATTGCCAGAGGCCCCAAAACCAGGGATTCAGCGTTATAAAGGTCTTGGTGAGATGAATCCAGAACAATTATGGGAAACAACTATGAATCCAGAAGGCAGAACAATGCTACAAGTTAGTCTAGAAGATGCAATTGATGCAGATAGAACCTTTGATATGCTTATGGGGGAAAAAGTCGAACCGCGTCGAGTGTTTATTGAAGAAAATGCATTATATGTGAAAAACTTAGATATTTAATATCGAAGCGAGAGGAGGGTGTTCCTATTTATGGAGGAATCAAATGTAAGAGAAATTAATTTAAGTCAGGAGATGCGTACCTCATTCCTAGATTATGCGATGAGTGTTATTGTGTCCCGAGCGCTCCCAGATGTTCGTGATGGCTTAAAACCTGTCCATCGTCGTATCCTCTATGCAATGAATGATCTTGGAATGACGAGTGATAAAGCTTTTAAAAAATCGGCAAGAATTGTCGGAGAAGTAATCGGGAAATATCACCCGCATGGTGATTCAGCTGTCTATGAGACGATGGTTCGGATGGCACAAGATTTTAGTTATCGCTATATGCTTGTTGATGGACACGGGAATTTCGGATCTGTTGATGGTGACTCAGCAGCAGCTATGCGTTATACAGAAGCAAGAATGTCGAAAATTTCGATGGAACTTGTTCGCGATATCACAAAAGATACGATTGACTATAAAGACAACTATGATGGATCTGAAAGAGAACCTGAAGTATTACCATCTCGTTTTCCTAATTTATTAGTGAATGGTACATCAGGGATTGCGGTCGGAATGGCGACGAATATTCCACCACATCAACTAGGAGAAGTCATTAATGCGATCCTCGCTTTAAGTAAGGAACCTGAAATTTCTATTCAGGAGCTAATGGAATATATTCCAGGCCCAGATTTTCCAACAGCCGGTATGATTATAGGCAGAAGCGGTATTAGAAGGGCTTATGAAACAGGTCGAGGCTCGATTATCATTCGAGCAAAGGTAGATGTTGAAACCAAACAAAATGGAAGAGAAACGATTATCGTTCATGAACTACCTTTCCAAGTGAATAAAGCAAGACTAATTGAAAGAATTGCAGAATTGGTCCGCGATAAAAAAATAGATGGTATTACAGAATTAAATGATGAATCTGACCGTAACGGAATGAGAATCGTCATGGAAGTTCGTAGAGATGCAAATGCAGAGGTTATTTTAAATAATTTATATAAAATGACAGCCATGCAAACAAGCTTTGGGATCAACATGCTTGCACTGGTAAATGGCGAACCAAAGGTTTTAAATCTTAAACAATGTCTTACGTATTATCTCGAACACCAACAAGTCATCATTCGTAGAAGGACCGAATTTGAATTACGCAAAGCAGAAGCGAGAGCCCATATTTTAGAAGGACTCCGAATTGCTCTTGATCATATTGATGCGATTATTAGCTTAATTCGCGGCTCTAAGACAACTGATATTGCACGTACTGGCTTAATGGAGCAATTCGATTTATCTGAAAAGCAAGCACAAGCTATTTTGGATATGCGTTTACAGCGTTTAACTGGTTTAGAACGAGAGAAAATCGAAGAAGAATATCAAAATTTACTTACCTTGATTTCTGAACTTAAAGCAATTCTAGCAGATGAAGAAAAAGTGCTAGAAATTATTAGAGAAGAACTACTTGAAATTAAGGAACGTTTTGACGATGGTCGCAGAACGGAGATTATTTCAGGTGGTATTGAGCAAATCGAAGATGAAGATTTGATTCCTAGGGAAAATATTGTTGTCACCCTTACTCATAATGGGTATATTAAACGATTGCCAATCACAACATATCGTAGTCAAAGACGTGGCGGACGTGGGGTACAAGGAATGGGAACAAATGAGAATGACTTTGTTCAACATTTAATTACTAGTTCAACTCATGACACCATCCTCTTTTTTACCAATAAAGGAAAGGTATATCGTGCGAAAGGTTATGAAATACCTGAATTTAGTCGAACGGCCAAAGGTTTACCGATTATTAATCTTTTGGGCATTGAAAAGGATGAATGGGTTAATACAGTGATCTGTGTGGAAGAATTTCTTGAAGATTGGTATTTATTCTTTGCCACGAAACAAGGAGTGATCAAGCGCACACCTCTTTCAGCCTTTGCTAATATTAGAACAAATGGGTTAATTGCTCTTGGTTTAAGAGAAAATGATGAACTAATTTCCGTACAATTAACCGATGGAAATAAAGATATTGTTGTTGGGACCAAGAATGGCTTGCTTATTCGGTTTAACGAAGTAGATGTTAGATCGATGGGGAGAACAGCAACAGGGGTAAAAGGTATTACATTAGCAGGTGACGATGAAACGGTTGGTATGGAAATACTAGAAGAGCATGAAGATGTTTTGGTCGTAACCAAGAATGGTTTTGGTAAACGTACTCCAGCAGCAGAATACCGGATTCAAAGCCGTGGTGGAAAAGGGCTGATTACTTGTAAAATCACTGAGCGTACTGGAACGGTAGTTGCAGTAGAAACTGTTCAAGGTGACGAGGATATTATGATCATCACGAATAGTGGGGTCGTCATTCGGATGGATGTTCAGGATATCTCTATAATTGGCAGAAACACACAAGGGGTTAAACTAATGACTCTTGGAGATGATTCTTCTGTTTCAACCGTTGCAAAGGTTGAAAAGGAAGAAGTAATAGAGGAAGAAGTGGAAAATGAAGCACTTCCTGAATCGCCAAATGAAGAATAAGGGAAGGGCGCCAAATTTTTTGGCGCCTTTATTCATGGCTAAAAATTTTAAGTTTGGAGCCGAAAGAAGTAGTAAAGAGACTTTTTCTAAATTTGCCAACTTGGAAGTGATGAGATGAATGTAATGGTGGAAGAGCTAAGGGAGGGATACATCGTGCAGAAAGATGTGTACGGACGATCCAATTATCCACTTATACCTGCTAATACAGAATTAACAAAAAAGCATATCGAGGTTTTGAAGGCCTTTTCAATAGAGCAAATTGAAGTTCAATACCAACCAGGGAGCAAAAGTGAAAAGGAAATCAATAAAGATGCAGAATATAATGTAAAGAATATGGATAGCCCTGTTCATTTTACGCGTGAATATGAGGGAGCGGTTCAGCAGTTTAGGAAGGAATTCCAGCTCTGGCAAACAGGTTTACCAATTAACATCTCAAATGTACGTGCCTTGCTTATCCCTTTATTGACGATAGCTTTAGAAGATAAGAAATGGATTTATTCTATCCATCATTTATCACAGGCAGAAGAGTATATGTATCATCATCCTATAGCCGTTAGTATTCTTTCTGGATGGATAGCAAAGAGAATGGGGTATAGCCAAGGACAGATATTTCAAGTTGCACTAGCTGGTCTTTTAGCCGATTGTGGAATGGCAAAAATTGATACAAATCTTTTTATGAACACTAGAACGCTGAATGATTCAGAGTGGAGAAAAATTAAGGAACATCCGCTTTATAGCTACCAGATGGTTAAAAATATCTCTATTTTAAAACCAGAAACGAAGCTTGCGATTGTTCAGCATCATGAAAGATTAGATGGAACGGGGTACCCAAGTGGAAAAAAGGGAAATTCCGTATCCATGATGTCTCAAATTATAGCTATAGCTGATATTTATCATGCGATGACGTCTAAAAGATTATTTAAAAACCAAGAATCCCCTTTTAAAACACTCGAGTTAATGAAAATTGATCAATTTGGAAAATTACATATTATAATTTTAAAGGAACTTATATCCACTATTGCAAATTTGCCAATTGGCACAACTATCCGTCTATCAAATGGTCAACAAGCGGAGGTTGTATTCGCTAAAACCGATGCTAAATTACGGCCGCTTGTAAGTATAGGAGAAACAGGGGAGATTATTGATCTTGAAAGAAACAGAAATCTTTATATTGAGTGTATAGTAAAAGACAATTAGAAGACTTTCAATACTTACTAATGAAAGAAAGATATTAGTAAGTATATTTTTTTGAAAAAACTCTTGCAATCAAATGAAAAACTTGGTATATTAGAACATGTCCTTGAGAGGACAAAACAAAAATAAAAAATAACATTGACAATGATTTTTATAAATGTTATTATATAAAAGTCGCCTTTGAAGCGACAAGGAATTTGATCTTTGAAAACTGAACGAAACGAACGTCAATAAATATTGGATAAATGGTTTTGAACCATTGCCAGCAATTGAGTAGGAAACAACACTTTTATGAGAGTTTGATCCTGGCTCAGGACGAACGCTGGCGGCGTGCCTAATACATGCAAGTCGAGCGGATCAGATAGGAGCTTGCTCCTTGACGATTAGCGGCGGACGGGTGAGTAACACGTGGGCAACCTACCTGTAAGACTGGGATAACTCGCGGAAACGCGAGCTAATACCGGATAATTTCTTTCTTCACATGAAGA